>NZ_JBFAOF010000044.1:0-19178 GCF_040675125.1 Spirillospora sp. NPDC049652
GGGCCCGGGCCCCCGAGCGGGCCCCCCGCCCCGTCGGGTGCGCCGGCCCGCCCCCCCGGCCCTCGGCGGGGCGCCGCCCGCTGGGCCCGCAGGGGCGGGGCGGGCGGCAGGGGCCTCGCTGGGGTTTCGTCGTCAGGCCGGCGGCCCCGGAGCCGGTCCGGGCTCCGGCGGGACCGGGTCGGGCGCGGGGCCGGGCGGCACCGGATCCGGCGCGGGGCCGGGCGGGACGGGGTCCGGGGCAGGACCCGGCGGGACCGGCCCGGGCGGCGGCTGCGGCGGCCCCGGAGCCGGTTCGGGAGGCGGGACGGGCGGCGGAGGCGAGGGGGCCGGCTCGGGGCCGGGCCGGGGAATCGGCTGGGGCGAAGGAAACGGATCTCTGTCTGCCATGCCGGGATCCGTACCCAGGCCGGGCGGCGGGTCACCTCGCCGGAGCCCTGATCACGGTGTCGCCCGGCGGCGGAAAGGCCCGTCCGGCGGGGCCTTCCGGGAGTCCGGACGGTCCGCGCGTGTGCGGGCACCGGCCCGGACAGGGCAGGATGGATACATGAGGGAAACCCGAGCGACGGCTCACGGGTTGCGCACCGCCATCGAGCGCAGCGGTTACTACCCGGGCCTGGTCGCGGACGCGGTCGAGTCCGCCATCGGCGACGAGCGCGTCGCCGCGTACGTGGTCCATCACGAGGCGGCGTTCGACCCCGCCATGGAGGTCCGGCGGCACGTCACCGTGCTGGCGCTGACCGCGACCCGCCTGCTGCTCTGCCACACCGACGAGCACCCGCCCGGCGACGGGATGGCCCGGCCGCACGCGTCCACCACGACCGAGGCCGTGAAGCTGGACGGCGTCCAGTCGGTCGCGCTCACCCGGGTCGTGCCCGATCCGGAGGCCTACGTGCCGGGCATGCCGCCCAGCGAGGTCGTGCTGACCATCGGCTGGGGGGCGATCGCCCACATCGACCTCGAGCCCGCCACCTGCGGGGACGAGAACTGCGAAGCCGACCACGGCTACACCGGCAGCGTCACCGCCGACGACCTCTCGCTGCGCGTGAGCGAGGCCGCCGACGGCTCGGACGCCGTCACCCAGGTCCTGGCCTTCGCCGAGGCCCTGTCCGCCGCCACGGCCCGGTGAGCCGCGCGCCCGGCCCGCCGCCGCCCGGCGGCGTGCCGGACCCGGCGGAACGCTCCGGCGCGGACGCCTCGCGGCGGCCCGAGTCGCCCGTGGCCGCCCGGCCGGGATCAGGGGTGGCGGAATCCCGTGCGGACAAGCCTGGCATGCACGACGGGCCGCCCGAGGCCGGAGCGGAGAAAGGCGGTGCTGGGGCCCGAGCGGAGGAGCGTGGCGCTGCGGAGGCCGGCGCGTTCGAGAAGGAGCGGGACGTGTCGTCCCGACCGAGCCCTTCGCCCGAAGCCGCTTCCGCCACGCCGGTACCGCCCGTGCCGAAATACGGTTCCGGTGCCCTGGCGGATCTCACCGCGTCCGTCCTGGGAACGCTTGGTGTCCCCGGCGCAAGCAACCCCCTGGGGCTCGCCCCGCTCCCACGTGCGTGCGTGCTGGTCATCGACGGCTTGGGCTGGGACCTCCTGCGCGCGCATCCGGCCGAGGCGCCTTTCCTGAACTCCTGCGCCGACCGTCCCCTCACCGCGGGGCTGCCCGCGACGACCGCAACCAGCCTTGGTTCGCTTTCGACCGGGCTGCCTCCGGGAGGGCACGGCCTGCTCGGCGTCCAAGTCGCCGTGCCCGGCACCGGACGTCTCCTCAACTGCCTCAAATGGCAGGACGACCTGGCGGAGCCCGCCGAATTCCAGCCCGCGCCCACGGTCTACGAGCGGGCTGCCGCAGACGGTGTGGCGACGTCCTACATAGCGCTCGGTCTTTACCGGGAAACCGGGCTCAGCCGCGCCACCACGCGAGGCGCGAGCTACGTTTCGGCCAGCGGCCTAGGGCAATTGGTCGCACAGGCCGAACACGCGCTGCGCCAAGGGGACCGTGCCTACGCGACCGTCTACCACGCCGATCTCGACTCCACAGGACACCAATTCGGCTGCGGGTCTCCGCACTGGCGCCACCAGCTTCGCTTCATGGATCTGCTCGCCGAGCGCATCGCGGACGTGCTGCCTTCCGGCGCGGCGCTGTACGTGACCGGTGACCACGGCATGACCGATCCGGTCGAACGCGTGGACGTCGACACCGATCCCGACCTGGCGGCCGGAATAGCGATGCTGGGCGGGGACGCGCGTTGCCGTTACGTCTACGCCGAGCCCGGCGCGGAGGCCGACGTGCTCGCCGCCTGGCGGGCGACGCTCGGCGACCGGGCCTGGGTCGTGTCCCGCGCGGAGGCCGTGGCGGCGGGCTGGTTCGGGCCGGTCGTCCCGGCTCTGCTGCCGCGTATCGGCGACGTCGTGGCCGTCCCGTTCACCGACCTGGCGATCGTCGCGAGCGTCCGCGAACCGTGGCTCGGACGCATGGTGGGCATGCACGGGTCTCTGGTCTCGGCCGAACAACTCGTTCCGCTGGTCACGGCCGTCCGCGAGTAGCCCGGAGGCGCGCGCGTCCAGTCTCGTGCGGGCTCACGGCTGTGCTGGAGGGCGGTCAATAGACTCGGCGGTGTGACGAACCTGCCTTCGGCCCTCCCTAATTCGGGCAATGCCGGTCAGACTGGCGATGTGCGCCCTCTCATCGACGTGTCCATGCTGGAACGGCTGCTGAAGCGCGGTGACCCCGCGCCCGTGCTGCTCGACGTGCGATGGCGTCTGGGCGGCCCGCCCGGTGTCGAGTCCTACCGGAAGGGACATCTGCCCGGCGCGGTCTTCGTGGACCTGGACCGTGACGTCGCGGGTGCTCCGGGCCCGGAGGGCCGGCATCCGCTGCCGGAACCGGCGGATTTCGAGGCGGCGATGCGGCGCGCCGGGGTTTCCGGCGACCGGCCGGTGGTCGTCTACGACGGTGCCGATTCGACGGCTGCGGCACGCCTCTGGTGGACGTTGCGCTACTTCGGCCACGAGAACGTCCGCGTTCTGGACGGCGGCTACCACGCCTGGACGACCGCAGGGCTTCCGGTGGAGACGGCCGGCGCTGAGGGCCAAGAGAGCACGGCGGCCGAGCCGGGTGACTTCAGCGCGCGTCCCGGTTCCCTTCCCGTACTGGATGCCGCAGGCGCCGAGTCCCTGGCGAAGGCGGGCGTGCTGCTGGACGCGCGCGCGTCCGAGCGCTACCGGGGCGAGGTCGAGCCGATTGATCCGGTCGCGGGCCACATCCCGGGCGCGGTGAACGCGCCGACGCTGGGGAACGTGGGCGTGGACGGCCGGTTCCTGCCGTCCGAGCTGCTGCGCGAACGGTTCGCCCAGCTCGGCGCCACGGACGCGGTGGACGTCGGCGCGTACTGCGGGTCCGGCGTCACCGCCGCGCACGAGATCCTGGCCCTGCACCTGGCGGGCATTCCGGCCGCGCTGTATGTCGGGTCCTGGTCGGCCTGGGTCGCCGACCCCACCCACCCGGTCGCCACAGGCGACTCCTGACTCGCCCCTGCCGCCAGGCCCGCTGGCACATGCGAGGCAGTCATCCCGCGCCGTAGCAGGTGAGGCCGAGGAGGCCCGGTGAGCGGGGGAGCGCCGCCAGGGCCGTGGCAGGGCTCGTCCCGTCCGCGAGGAGGGCGTGCAGGTCGGCCATGAAGCGCGGGGACGCGGCGTCGCGCAGCGGGGCGGCGCTCGCCACGACCGTGCGGGTGCCGAGCGCCAGCAGGACGCCGACCATGCCGATCACGGCGTCGTCGGCTCCGGCGCGTCCGACGTCACAGGCGGACAGGACGACCGTGCGGGGCGGCGCGGCGAGATCTTCCAGGTCGTGGACGGTCAGGGGGCCGTCCGCCAAGAGCAGCCGCGAGAACATCGGGTTGTCCGCCCGGTACTCGCCATGGGTGGCCATGTGGACGAGCCTCGCTCCGTCCATGGCCCGCCGCACCGTTTTGGCCTGTGCGTCGTGCCCCTCCAGCGCGAGAGCGGTCGGGTGGACGCGGCGCAGCATCCGCGTTTCGCGTTCCCCATGCTCCAGGCCCGGCCCTGCGACGAGCACCACGCGGGTTCCCGCATGTTCCGGGATCGTGCGCGCGCGTAGCCAGGCAGCCGTGGACGGGGCCACCGCACAGGGACGTCCCCGCAAAGACGGAAGGACGTTCCAGGGGAGCGCATGTAGGCCGCCGGTGGGTGTGATGACGAACTCGGATGCTTCGACGGCCAGTGGGGCGACGAGCTGATCGTCGAGGCGCCGGGACGCCTGCGCGAGCAGGTGCAGGGCGTCGGGGTCCCGCTCGTTCTCGACCAGTTTCCGTAGAGCCACGTGGACGAGACCGACCTCGCGGGCCACTTGCGCGTATGAGCCGAGTTCGTGGCGCTGCGTGCGGCCGTCCACGAGCGTGACGGCCCACAGCCCGTCGTCGACGCGGATGTACTGGAGCAGAGCACGTTCGGCAAGGGCATCGCTCAGTTCACGTACGCCGGGAAGCGCCGCCACTGTTCTCCCGGTCGCGGGGGACAGGCTGTGCGCGCCCGCGCGTATGGACGCCTCCAGTTCGGTCATGCGCTCGGTCAACTCCCTGGCCGACTCCCCACGGGAAGTCGCGAGCGCGTGAGCGCCGCTGAGCGTTCGAAGCTCAGCGAGGGCGGCGGCTCGGCGCGGGTCCCTGGGCGGACGAACAGCCACTGGGCGACGCGCCAGCGCACGGCGGCGTTCGTCGGCGTGCAGCAGCTCGCGCGCGGAGCGGGACAGGCGCAGCGCCAGGCCGGTGAGGTCTTCTCCGACGCGGGCGGCGCGGGCGCGCAGGTCATGAGCGGCGAACACGTTCGCGTGGTCTGCGAGGACGGAGAGCCCCGACCATACGGCGGCGAGCGCACCTCTGAGATCGCCGCGCGACTGCCGTTCCAGAGCCGTGGCGTGCCAGGCGACGACCCGCAGCGCGGCAGGGCCGTGCGCGCGCGTACGAGCCAGAGGCGCGAGCAGGTGTTCGGCGGGACGTCCCAGATGAAGCGCTATGCGGGCGCTAATGAGACGGGCCTCAGCGGATGCTTCGGACCATCCCGCGTCGGCCAGCCGGTCGGCGGTGGTCATGGCCGTGCCGAGCAGCACGACCGACCGTTCGCCCGTTTCCCATCGCGCGCGCAGGAGCAGATGCTCAGTGAGGTGGAGCCAGCCGACCCGTTCCTGACGGGAGAACATCTCGGCCGCTTCACCGGCACGGATGACGGCGGCCTCGGAGTTGCCGCACGCCAGTTCCGCGTGGGCTAAGAGCAGCAGGCCGTCTCCGAGGTCGCACCTGTAACCACCGGATCTGGCCTCGTCCACTGTCGCGATGAGGAGTTCGCGGGCTTCTCGGGGGAGTCCGGCCTGGATGAGCGTCTCGGCGCGGTCGAAACGGCACTGGGCCGCCCTCTCGCCGGTCAACCCGGGCTCGGCCTTCTCGTACAGACGCAATGCCTTGGGGACGTCTCCGCGCCGGGACGCCACGAACGCGAGATTCGCCTGGGTCATTGCCGTCTGCAGCCCCAGGCGGTGCTTTTCGCTGGTCGCGTGGGCTTCACCCAGGAGCCGTTCGGCCTCGTTCAGTTCCCCGCGTAGAGCTCTGGCCAGCCCGAGATTGGAGAGCATTCCTGCCAGGGCCACCGGATCGGTGCCCCTGCGGAGCTCAGGAAGAGCGGTCGCCGCGAGCGTGTCCGCGTCGTTGATCCTCCCTGCGCGCGCGAGGGCGCACACCATGTTGGCGGCAAGTCTGTGGGCATCTGCGCCGTGCAGGATCCCCTGAGCCCTTTCTGCTTCGCTCAGGGCACGAGTGGTGTCGCCGCGCGCCGCTAGCAACCCGACAAGGTTCATCCGAACCTGGGCAACGGCATACGCGGACGTCCCGGCGAGAGCCAGAGCCCTCTCCAGACAGGCGATGCCGTCTTCCAGACGCCCGAGCTCCTTGGCGGCCAGTCCCGCTGCCCGTAACGCGACCACCAGGCTGGCCGCGTCCCCCGACGCCTCGGCTTGGGCGGCGCGCTCTGCCGCCCTCCGGTAAGCGGTAGCCGGTTGGGTCGTCGCCAACGCGAGCAGCTCCCGATCCGTGACGTCAGAGGGATTCCGACGCATATGACTCCGTTCCAGAGGCGGCTGTATGGACTTTGCTGAGTCAGAGGAGAATCCAGCTCGTCACTACGCAGGAGGCGTCAGGCAGGCGGAACACCAGGCTGACCAACCCCGCCGGGACATCGGTCAGGACGAAGCGGCCACGCTCGTCCGCGCGCGCGAACAGCTCGACCGCTCGGGGATGACGGAGCCGCACATCGGCCACGGTCGCCGGTGCGAGCCGTCCGGTCATCGCCAGATCCCCTCCGGAACCGGAGATCTCGATCTCGACCGTATGGCCGGGCGCGCGGAACGTGAGCAGACGCAGCTCGTTCGCGCTGCGCGCCCCTGCCAGCTCGCGGCCCGACTCGTCCGTGAGTTCGGCCAGGTCGGCACTCGGCTCGCGCCAGGAGAGCGCCGACCGTCCGGCGGCCAGCACATCCTCCGGGACGGGGTCCAGTCGGTCGAAGGCGGCACGCAGTTCGTCCAGGACGCGCTTCTCGTTCATGTGGCGAGCCTCCGGCGCAGTTGGGCGAGGCAACGGGCACGAGCGGATCCGAT
This sequence comes from Spirillospora sp. NPDC049652, assembly GCF_040675125.1. Taxonomy (NCBI): domain Bacteria; kingdom Bacillati; phylum Actinomycetota; class Actinomycetes; order Streptosporangiales; family Thermomonosporaceae; genus Spirillospora; species Spirillospora sp. NPDC049652. Next base: position 6,653 of record NZ_JBFAOF010000044.1, read on the forward strand.
GCTTCCGATCGGAACGTCCAGGGCTGCCGCCAACTCGCTGTAGCTGGAGGCGAGTGCGAGCATGCGCAGGAGGTCCTGACAACGGCGTGGCAAGGCGCGCAGGGCCTCCCCGACCCGTCCGACCTGCTCGCGGGCGAGCGCGGCGTCCTCCGGGCCGGAAACGAACCGCTGCATGCCCAGATCCCCGGCCGCCGCCACGGGAGGACGGGGACGCACCGCGACGACGTCGGTGAAGCACAGCGGATCCGCAGGAGCCTCACGTCCACGGCGCCGGGCCAGCGACACCGCCTCGCGCCGCGCTGTGACGGCCAGCCAGTGCGGAACGGCCTGCGGATCGCGGACGGTGTCGATCCGCTCGACCAGCCTCAGCCACGTTGTCTGGACGACATCCCCGCAGTCCGCGTCGTCCAGACCGCAGGAACGCGCGATCGCCCACAGCAGCGGCGCATGCCGATCCACCAGGAGCCCCCATGCGGCTCCGTCGCCGCGCCGCGCTCGCATCACCAGCTCACCCGACTCCACCGCCGCCGCGTCGGAGACCGGCGGCAGGTGGACACTCCGGCGCGGCGCATGTCGCCCCTCGTCCGCGCGCGGTCGCGGCACCACTCCCTTCTCTGGCTCGCCCGCCATCACCCCAGGAAGAACACGTCCGCTTCCCGCCCTTCCGGACGCAGCAGGACGATCGTTCAGGGCCACCGGCACTCCTCCAAGAGGCCCCCGCTGAACGACGACCCTAGGGGCGGACACGGACACGCAGAGTGGGCGAGGCGTCACAGTTACCGCATCGCCATCGGCCCGTGCTCAAGCCCTGATGATTACTCCGAGGTCCGGCCGGGTAGGCGAGGCCACCGGATCGAGGACGCGGTCGGCGGCCGTGATGGCGGGGAGGTCCTCGGCAGCCGCGACAGCCGCGATGCGACCCGCCACGGCGGGTGCCGCGAACGACGTCCCACTCCACGTCGCGTAACCCTCGAACTGGTCGGGGTCGATCCCGTTGACGCGGCCGCGCGGCCCGTCGAAACGGACGAAACAGCTCGCCACGTCCACGCCCGCCGCGCTCGCGTCCACCCACCAGCCGTAGTTGGAGAACCAAGCCCGGTCCTCCGCGCGCGCGTCGAGCGCCGCCACACCGATCACGGACTTGAGCGCGGCCGGCCAGAACGGCCTGTCGCTCGCCGCGTTCCCCGCGCACGCCACCACGACCGTCCGGCGGCCGAGCATGGCGAGCGCGCGCGCCAGCACCGGTGACGGCCGGTCGTCGAACGTGTGGCATCCCAGCGACATGTTCACCACATCCGCGCCGCCCCACCCCGACAGCCAGTGCAGGGCGCGGATGACCTCCAGCTCGTCCCCGACCCCGTCGCCCCCGATGACCCGCCGCGCCCGGATGCGGGCGGACGGCGCGTACCGCAGGACGACTCCCGCCACGAACGTCCCGTGCCCGGCCTGCGCGTCCAGCTCGAAGTCCAGGTCGGCGTCCAGGACCTCCGCCACCTCGGCCCGCTGCTCGGCGAACCACTCCGCGCCCTCGTACCAGGGGTGGGGATCGAGTCCGGTGTCCAGGACGGCGACCGTCACCTCACGCCGTGCCTCGGACGCCCCGCGCGCGGGCACGGGTACGGCAGCCGCCGCGCGGGGCAGATCGGCCGGACCGCTCCACCACAGGGGCTGCCCGTGGACCAGATGGTTGGGCGAGACGCTCAGCCGCCGGTGCCGCCCGTCCCCGGCGAGCTGCGCGGCCAGTTCGCAGACGTCGACCTTCGCGGGCGCGCGCAGCCGCAGCCGCGTGACCCCGTGCTCGTCCTGGCGGGAGTCGTACCAGCGCCGGACCAGATCCTCAGCAGCCGCCGCGTCGTCCCTGGACACGAGCACCTGGTCGCGCCGCACCAGTGCCGGGCGTCCCGCGAGCGGTTCCACCACCACGGCGTCCCGATGCCGCGCGAGCAGCCGCTCCAGGCGCGCCTGCTGATCGAACATTCACCCTCACTTCCGTCGACACGATCACTTCCCGTGCTCATCGTGCCCGATCGGTAGCTGTGGGTAGTTGAAGTTCAAGTTATCCACAAGCGGGCCCCGAGATGGCGGAGCCGGGGTTCCGGGTGCCTTACTGGAGACATGAACGAGTCGACGCGGCCGCACCACCAGCGCATATCCGTCACCTCCGGCGCATCGGGACACCGCCGTCCGAGTTCGTCCCCTTGCCGTCAACGATCCCCGTCCACCTCGAGATCCTTCGACGCCCGCGCTGCGCCCCGGCGGCAGGCGGTCGTCCTGGTGGTCCCTCGTCGCTCCGGTCAGCCGGGAGCTCCGTGATGCGCTCTTCCGTATGGCTCACCCGTGCCGTGGCCTTGATGACCGGCGCCCTGCCCATCCTGGCCTTCCCGCGAGCGGACCTGGGCTGGCTGGCCTGGACGGCCCTCGTCCCGGGCATGCTGTTGCTCGCGCACGCCGCCTCCAACCGGGAGGCCGCCTTTCGTGGTTGGGCCTTCGGCGTGGGCTACCTGCTGGCGGCGCTCTACTGGACGCTGCCCTACATCGGGCCGGCCCTCCCTCTGATCGCCGTGGTGTTCGGTGCGCTGTGGGGCCCGTGGGGTGTCGCGGTCCGCATGCTCGTGCCGCGCCACCCGGGCTTCGCCCTGCTCGTCCTGCCCAGCGCGTGGCTCACCATCGAACTGGCGCGTTCCCGCCCCGCCCTGGGCGGTCCCTGGGCCGTCTACGGCGCGACCCAGTGGCATCACCCGACAGAGCTCACTCTCGCCGCCCTCGGAGGCGTCTGGCTCATCTCCTTCGCCCTCGTAGCCGCGAACACAGCCCTCACCCTCGCCGTGACGACCCTCCCATCGCTCGCTTCCCACCCTTCTCTCTTCCGCCCCTTCACCTCCACCCACCCCGAGCCCACCCCAGCCACGACACCCCACCCCGAGCCCGCCCTTTCCCGGCGCAGCCCGTCCGCGTTCTTCCGCTCTGCGCCCTCCGCGACTGGAGACTCTGAGCCGGGCTCGTCCGCAACCGGCTTCTCCGAACGATGGGGGGATGCCACCTCCGAGCGTTCCGGCACTGGCTGCTCCGCGTCCGTTCCCTCCGCGTCGGACCCGCCCCCGCGTGGTCCGTCCGAGCACGTCCACCCCACAGGCCGAAGCGGAAGCGGAGGCGGCGGGCGCGGCGGTCGCCGTCGCATGGGGATCGCGCTCGGAATGGTCGGTTTGGTGCTGGCCATCGTGGGCGTCGGGCCCTTGCTCTACTCGATGCGTGCAGAACCGGGGACGGCGCGGACGATGCGGGTGAACCTCGTGCAGACCGGGGTCGTCACCGGGGCGGGGAGGCGACTGGTGTCGGGCTTCCAGATGACGGAGGCCGCTCCGCCGGCCGATCTCACCGTGTGGGGCGAAAGCAGCGTCGGCGTGGACCTGGACCGGAGCCCGGCGGTCGTCCAACGACTGCGTGCGCTCGCCGCCGCGCGAGGCCCCCTGCTGGTCAACGTGGACGCGGAAGACGCGCAGGGACGTATCTCTAAGACCGCCGTCCTCGTTGGGCCGGAGGGGCTTCGAGGGCGCTACACCAAGACACGGCTTGTGCCGTTCGGCGAGTACATCCCCTTCCGCGACGCGTTCGGATGGCTCAGCGATGTCAGCAAGGCCGCCGGGCAGGACCGCGTCCCCGGGACGGGCCCGACTCTCATGACGAGCGACGGCACGCGCTTCGGGCCGCTGATCTGCTTCGAGTCAGCGTTCCCCGACCTGGGCCGCACGCTCGTCAGACGCGGAGCCGAGGTGATCGTCTACCAGTCGGCGACGTCCAGCTTCCAGAACAGCTGGGCTCCCGCCCAGCACGCGTCGCTCGCCGCCGTCCGCGCGGCGGAGACCGGACGTCCCGTCGTGCAGGCGGCGCAGACCGGAGTGTCGGCCGCCTTCGACGCCCGCGGACGCCGCCTCACCTGGTTCGACACCGACCGCCGCGGCACGGTGTCCGTGACTCTCGACGTCCCGCGCGCGACGAGCAGGACGCTGTACGACCGTGTCGGCGACGTCGTTCCCTTCGTGTCCTTGGTCACTACCGCAGGAATGATCGTTATTGCGGTGTGGAAGCGGCAAAAGGAGGTAAAAGGGCGTGGAGTGTCCAAACGAGGGTGACGCAAATCGTCATCCGCACCGGATCGGGGCCGCGGTTGGGGTTGGGTGGAGTGAGCGTCGCCGAGGGCCGCGTCGGCGACCCTGGGACGGGAGTTGCGTTGGGTAGCTGCGGGACGCACGAAAGTGACGAGACCGCTCGTGGTCAAGTGACAGACAAACAATGGTCGCGTGGTGGTGCGTCGGGTGTCCATGATGCAGAATGAGGGACGCGGAATCCGTCTCAGGAGCGTACGAGGCCGTAGGGGAAGACGAGCCTCGGTACAGATCCAGGAGGTCCGGTGACCGCACGTGGCGTTTTCTACGTCCACTCCGCGCCACCTGCGCTGAGCCCGCACATCGAGTGGGCCGCCGCAGGTGTTGTCGGCGTACCCGTTTCACTCGAGTGGGCCGACCAGCCCGCCGCGCCCGGCACGCTCCGCGCCGAGCTTCATTGGGAGGGCAAGCCCGGTACCGCGGCGGGGATCACGTCCGCCCTGCGGAACTGGAAGCTGCTGCGCTTCGAGGTGACCGAGGACCCGACCCCGGGTTGTGACGGCGTGCGCTACAGCTTCACTCCGTCCCTCGGCGTCTTCACCGGCGTCATCGGAGCCAACGGCGACATCATGGTCCCCGAAGACCGGCTGCGCGCCGTCATGGCCAACGCCGCCGTCGGCAAGACCATGCTCGAGCACGAGCTCGACCGCCTCCTGGGCACCCCCTGGGACAACGAGCTCGAACCCTTCCGCCGCGCCGGCGACGGAGCCCCCGTCCGCTGGCTCCACGCCGCGGTCTGACAACCGAAAACAGCCAGAGCCGAGGCAGCCCGACCCGCAAAACGCACCCGCGTCCCGCGGCCAGGCCCTCATGCCCACCCAACCCGAGGCCCCCCGCCAACCTCGCGCCTCCCTCCGGGCACACCCGCGCCCAGTCGGCCTTCCCTCCACGGCGACGTTCCCTCGCGCTCCGGGGCCTCCGGCACGCTGTGCAGTAAGCACTGTCCGGGGACGTATCTCCAGGCCTCATCCGCGCCTCTGCCGCCTCTTCCTCCACGATGAGGTCTCCTCGTGCCCAGGGCCTCCCGCGCACTGTGCGGTAAACACTGGTCCGAGGAAGCACTGCCACGCCTCATCTCGCGCCCCAGTCGCCCGTCCCTCTACGGTGAGGTCTCCCCGCGCTCAGGACCTCGCGGGCAGTGTGCAGTAAGCACTGGCCGGAGGACGCACTGCCACGCCTCTTCCGCGCAGTCCCACGCGAGTAGTGCCCAGCGCAGATGGCGCGTTCGCGTTTGGGCGGTCGTGCATGAGTCGGCGACGATGCTCTCTCACCAGCGCCGTGCCCTGTGTGCTTCCACACGCCGCTTTACGTCACCCTGCTTGCTGCCCTTGTGATGAGTGCGTCGTCTGCGCCGGCCGCTTGTGAGGGACGCCCCCGCGTACTGGCTGGCGTCTGTGCGGGAGCTTCCGCGTGGAAACGGCCCGGGTGTGGGGCGGGCATGCGGACGAGTTCGCGTGAGGGGGTGGCGTATGGGAGGGGTGTTCGCGTACGTCCTCGTTTGGGTCGGGCAGGTTTGAGGGGGCGGCGTTTGGGGTGGGTGGCGAGGGCGGGTGGGAGAGGATGGGGGATACGTGGGTGGCTGAGGTTCTTGGAGGGGTGGATGTCTGTTCGTCGGGTCGTGCCCAACTTTCAGGTGGGGAGTGTGGAGGCCAGTCGGGAGTTCTACGAGGCCCTGGGGTTCGAGGAGGTCATGAACCACGGCTGGATCATGACCGTCGCCTCGCCGTCCGTGCCGACCGCGCAGGTCAGCTTCTATGAGGGGGACGACAAGACCGCGCCGGTCGCGCCCGACGTGAGTGTCGAGGTGGACGACGTGGACGAGGTCTACGCGGCCGTGCGGGCGAGCGGTGCGGAGATCGTGCATCCGCTGCAGGACGAGGAGTGGGGCGTGCGGCGGTTCTTCGTCCGCGATCCCAACGGGCGAGTGGTCAACGTGCTCTCGCACCGCTGAGAAAGGCGCGGCCCGGCTCGTCGCGTGGACGGGCCGGGCCGGAGAAGCGAGTCGTCAGAGGGCTCGCTTGAAGGCGACGGAGACGTTGTGGCCGCCGAAGCCGAAGGAGTTGTTGAGGGCGGCGGCGGGGCCGTCCGGGATCTTGCGGGGCTCGCCGTGGACGATGTCCAGGTCGACCTCGTCGTCGATGTCCTCGAGGTTGGCGGTGGGCGGGACGATGCCCTCGCGCAGCGTGAGGATGGTGATCACCGACTCCAGCGCGCCCGCGCCGCCGAGGATGTGGCCGGTCATCGACTTGGTGCCGGTGACGGTGATGTCCTTGGCCGCGTCGCCGAGCGCCGCCTTGATGGAGTTGAGCTCCGCGACGTCGCCGGACGGCGTGGAGGTGGCGTGCGCGTTGACGTGCACGATGTCCTCGGGCTTCAGGTCGGCGTTCTCCAGGGCCCGGCGCATCGCCTTGGCCTGGCCGGTGCCGCTCGGGTCCGGCAGGACGATGTCGTAGGCGTCGCCGGAGTAGCCGCAGCCGGCGGCGATCGCGTGGATCGTCGCGCCGCGCTTGCGGGCGTGCTCCTCCGACTCCAGGATCATCACGGCCGCGCCCTCGCCGAGGACGAAGCCGTCGCGGTTCTTGTCGTACGGCCGCGACGCGCGCTCCGGCTCGTCGTTGCGGGTGGACATCGCCCGCATCACGCCGAACGAGGCCATCTGGAGCGGGTGGATGCAGGCCTCGGTGCCGCCGCAGATCACCATGTCGGCGCGGCCCGTCCGGATCATGTCGATCGCGTACCCGACCGCCTCGGCGGACGAGGCGCAGGCGCTGACCAGGGCGTGCGAGCCCGCGGTCGCGCCGTACTCGATGCCGACGTGGCCCGACGCGCCGTTCGGCATCAGCATCGGGACGGTGAAGGGCGAGACGCGGGTCCAGCCCTTCTCCAGCCAGGTGGCGTAGCTGCCGAGCGCCGAGTGCAGGCCGCCGATGCCCGTCGAGAGGACGACGCCGAGACGCTCGCCGTCCATCTCGAAGCCCTCGGCGTCCGCCTCGTAGCCCTTCTTGGTGCGGTTCTTCAGGCCGGCGTGCAGCCAGGCCTCCTTCGCCGCGATCAGCGCGATGGCCTGGCAGCGGTCGAGCCGCCGCAGCGCCTGCTTCGGCATGACCTCGGACGGATCGACGGCGAGCTGCGCGGCGAACCGCACGGGCAGCTCCTCGACGCCCTCCCAGTCAAGCTTCCGCACCCCGGACCGACCGGCGAGCAGCGCGGACCAGGTCGACGGGACGTCCCCGCCGAGCGGGGTCGTGGCACCGAGGCCGGTCACGACGACGGTGGTCTTGTTGCTCATGGTGTGAGTGCTCCTTGCGTAACTGGGGGGGGTGGCTACGGCGCGCCGACGGAACCTCGCGGTCCGTCCGGGGTGTCGGCGCGCCGTGGCCGTGCGGCGACGGCTGCCGCCGGCGCGGGGACATCGGCTCGCCCCGCCCGCCGGAGCGATCGGATCGCTCCGCGAGCCGGGCGGAACCGGTCGTCCGCGGCCGGCGCGGCTGGTCGCCCGGCGGACGGGTCAGACGCTGAGCTTCTGGACGAAGTCGATGACGTCCTGCACGGTCTTCAGGTTGCGCAGCTCGTCGTCGGGGATCTCGACGTTGAACTTGTCCTGGGCGGCCACCGCGATCTCTACCATCGACAGGGAGTCGATGTCGAGATCGTCGATGAAGTTCTTCTCCGGGGTGACCTCGGACTTGTCGATCCCGACGATCTCGTCGATGATCTCGGCGAGACCGGCCAGGATCTCCTGCTCGGTGGCTTCAGCCATGGTGTCGGTATCTCCTTCGTGGGTTGATCCAGGCCCGTGGACGCTGACAGCGCCCTACGGGATCTGGATGACTTGGGCAGCGTAGGACAGTCCCGCGCCGAACCCGACCAGGAGGGCCGGGGCGCCGGACGGCACGTCGCCGCGTTCGATCATGTGGGAGAGGGCCAGCGGGATCGAGGCCCCCGAGGTGTTGCCCGAACGCGTGATGTCGTCGGCCACGACGGCGTTGGTCGCCTTGATCCGGCGCGCGAGCAGGTCGATGATGCGCAGGTTCGCCTGGTGCGGGACGATCGCGGCCAGGTCGTCCGGGACGAGCCCGGCCCGTTCGATCGCCGCCAGGGCGGTGGGGGCGACGGCGGTGGTGGCCCACCGGAACACCGCCTGCCCCTCCTGCTGGATGTAGGCCTTGCGGTTCTCGATCTGGATCCGCTCGGGCTGGCTGCCGTCGCTGCCCCACACGACCGGGCCGATGCCCGGGGTGTCGGACGGTCCGACGACGGCGGCGCCCGCGCCGTCCGCGAAGATGATCGCGGTCGACCGGTCCGTCCAGTCGATCCACTGGGACATCTTCTCCGCCCCGATGACCAGCACGTTGCGGGCGGAGCCGGTGCGGACGGCGGCGTCGGCGGCGGCGAGCGCGTAGCAGAAGCCGGAGCAGGCCGAGTTCAGGTCGTACGCGCCGGGCGCCTCGATGCCGAGGCGGTGCGCGACGGCCGGGGCGTGGCTCGGCATCGGCGACTCGGCCGAGCAGGTCGCCACGATCACCAGGTCGATGTCGGACGCGGCGAGCCCGCTCGCGGCGAGGGCCTTGCCGCCGGCCTGGACGGCCATGTCGACGATCGTCTCGTCGTCGCCGGCGATCCGGCGCTCGACGATGCCGACGCGGCTGCGGATCCACTCGTCGTTGGTGTCCATGAGGGCCGCGAGGTCGTCGTTGGTGACGATCTTCGAGGGCTGGTGGTCGCCGAACGCCAGCACCCGGGAGCCGGGGCGGATCGGGTCGGTGCGCAGCGTGCGGCCGGTCATGCCGTATGGGCCTTGATCAGCTCGCGGGCCCTGTCCAGGTCGTCCGGGGTCTTCAGGGCGAGCAGCTCGACGCCCTTCAGCTCGCGCCGGGCGAGGCCGGTCAGGGTGCCCGCGGGCGGCAGCTCGATGATCGCGGTGACGCCGAGCTCGCGCATGGACGCCATGCACGCGTCCCAGCGGACGGGCGAGCTGACCTGCGCGACCAGCCGGTCCAGGTACTCGCGTCCGGACGTCACGACCGCGCCGTCCCGGTTGGACAGCAGCCGCGCCTCCGGGTCCCGGACGGGCGCGCCGGGGGCGAGCCGGGCGAGGGTGTCGACGGCGGGGGCCATGTGCTCGGTGTGGAAGGCGCCCGCGACCGCCAGCGGACGCAGCCGCGCCTTGGCGGGCGGCTCGTCCGCGAGGGCTTGGAGCTGCGCGGTCGTCCCGGCGGCGACGACCTGGCCGGCGCCGTTGACGTTCGCGGGGGTCAGGCCGTGCTTGTCGATCGCGGCGAGCACCTCGGCGGCGTCCCCGCCGAGCAGCGCGGTCATGCCGGTCTCGGTGACGGCGGCGGCCTCGGCCATGGCCCGGCCGCGCTCCCGCACCAGGACCAGCGCGCTCTCGGCGCTCAGCACGCCGGAGATCGCGGCGGCGGCGAGCTCGCCCACGCTGTGGCCGGCGACGGCGTCGGGGCGCCCGCCCTCGGGGAACAGCTGCTCGTAGGCGGCCAGCGCGGCGGCGACCAGCAGCGGCTGCGCCACCGCGGTGTCGCGGATCTCCTCGGCGTCCGCGGTCGTCCCGTAGCGCACCAGGTCCAGCCCCGTCACGGCGGACCACCAGGCCAGCCGGTCCGCGACGCCGGGCACCTCCAGCCACGGCTGGAGGAAACCGGGGGTCTGGGCGCCCTGCCCGGGCGATGCGAGGAGAATCACGCGATCCAGCGTGCCGGGTGCACGACCCCCCTGCCGATGCGGAAGCACACACACTTTGGTCCGGAGGCTTTGTACGACCCCTACAACCCCAAACCGGACACACCGCCTACCGGGGGCTCCGCGGTCAGGACCGGCTGGGGCGGCGGGAGAAACGGCCGAGGGCGAGGGCGATGCGGAGGGTGAACGCGTTGCGCCCGTCCGTGGGGGCCAGCCCGGTCAGCTCGGTGACCCTGCGGAGCCGGTAGCGGACGGTGTTGGGGTGCACGAACAGCAGCCGCGCGGTCGCCTCCAGCGACGAACCCTGCTCCAGATAGGTGGTCAGGGTGTCCAGGAGCGGCGCGCCGGCGTCGCACATCGGGTCGTAGACGTGGTCGACCAGGTGGCGGCGGGCGACGTCGTCGCCGTCGAGGGCGCGTTCGGCGAGCAGTTCGTCCGACGGGACGGGGCGCGGCGCGTCCGGCCAGCCGGCGGCGGCGCGCAGGCCCGCGAGCGCGGAGCGGGCGGAGAGGGGGGAGTCGTAGAGGTCGCCGACGGTCGGGCCGACCACCACCGGACCGGGGCCGCACTTGGCGGCGATGTGGCGGGCCGCGCCCAGCGCGTCCTCCGTGCCGCCGACGACCACGACCACGCGGCTGCCCTGGACGCCGGCGAGGGCGTCCACCCGGGCGCGGCGAGCGGCGAGCTGCATCTGGTCGATGGTGACCTCGGGCTCCTCGTCCTCCGGGGTGAAGCCCGCGATCACGGTCACCGGCTTGGCCGTCCAGCCGAGCGCGGCGGCCCACGAGTGCATCCCGTCGTCCACCTCACCGCGCAGGACGGCGTTGACGACCAGCGCCTCCAGGCGGGCGTCCCACGCCGCGCGCGTCTCGGCGGCCTGGGCGTACACCTGCGCCGCGCCGAACGCCACGTCCCGCGTGTAACGCAGGATCGCCTCGCGGAGCTGCGGCTCGCCACCGGGCGCGGCCAGCTCCTCCAGCCGCGTCTCCACCACGTCGATGATCACGCGGACCATGTCGATGGTGTGCCGCAGCTTGATCGAGCGCATCAGCTCCCGCGGGGCCGTGCCGAACACCTCGGCGGCGATGGCGGGCTTGGCCGCCTCGCCGCTGCCGAACCACTCCACGAACGCCGCGATCCCGGCCTGCGCGACGAGCCCGATCCACGACCGCTGGTCGGCCGGCATCCGCCGGAACCAGGGGAGTTGCTCCTCCATGCTGCCGAGGGCCGCCGTGCCGAACGTCCCCATCGCCTTCTCGAGGCGCTTGGTGGTCTGCTCGCGGAGCGCCGCGTCGCTGGTGCTGTCCACCCGTCCAGAGTGCCACCTCGAACGTGATGAATCGCCCCGTCAACGTCGTCCGCACCCCCTGGCCACCCCCGTACCGGCCGGTAGTCAACCCCGCCGAACCCCGCCGGGGCGCCCTTCCCGCACGGACCTGCCGCCCAGCCCGCCGCCGTCCCGATCGCGGCGAGACGGCCACGACCGCCTGCCGAAAAGGCGACACTCCTCGGCCGTTCCGGAAAGTCACCCCTCCCCGGTGCCCGCCGCCATGGCCTCCCACAGGCCCGTTTGACCCGCCCGCACGTCGTGCGCGGCGCCCGCCCTGCGCGGCGCCCGCCCTGCGCGGCGCCTGCGCGGTGGATGTTCAGGCCGCCGGGACCAGGGCGGCGCCGTACCAGCGGGTCAGGGCGTCCGCCAGCGGCGCCGGGTCGTCGGACGTCCACGCGACGACCCCGTCCGCGCGCACCAGGACGGACGCGCCCGGCGCCAGGTCACACGACCCTGTGACCACGTCCACGCGGCCCGTCCACCCCGCCGCCTCGGCGGCGTGCGCGTCGTCCACGGCGATGAGCACTCCGCGTCCGGACCGCTGGAGGGCGGCGAGCCGCACCTCGCCGCCGGGCGTCCGGACGGTCGTGTCCGGCGCGTAGCAGCGGCCGACGAGGTCCTGCGGGGAGTCGAGGTCGTACCGCACGTCCGTCCCGGTGATCAGGCCGGTGAGGTAGCGGTTCGCGTCGTCGTGGTCGAGCAGCCGGGTGACGATCTCGCGCAGCGCGTCCACGTGCGGGCCGGGGTGCAGGAGCGCCACCTGCGCCCGCGTATTGTCCAGGACGCGCGCCGCGACCGGCCGCCGCTCCTCGGTGTAGGTGTCGAGCAGGGCGTCCGGCGCCTCCCCGCGCGCCACGAGCGCGAGCTTCCAGCCGAGGTTCGCGGCGTCGCCGAGGCCGAGCAGCAGTCCCTGGCCGCCGAACGGCGAGTGCACGTGCGCGGCGTCCCCCGCCAGCAGGACGCGCCCGTCGCGGTAGGTGTCGGCGAGGCGGGCGTTGTCGGTGAACCGGGTGAGCGACGACGCCGACCTCAGCGTGACGTCCGTTCCGGTGATCCGGCGGGCGGCGGCCTGCACCTCCGCGAGCGTGACGGGGGCGTCGCGGTCGGCGGGCGGGCCGTCGAACTCGACCATGAGCAGCCGTCCGGGCACGGGACCGTTGACCATGAGGCCGCCGGGGAAGCGCGTCCAGCCGCGCGGCGCGAAGTCCGGGTCGTCGGGCTCGGCGATCGCCTGGTAGCCGGTGATGATCCCGTCGGTGCCGGGGAAGGCGAACCCGCCGAGCTTGCGCACGGGGCTGCGGCCGCCGTCGGCGCCGACGAGGTGCCCGGCGCGCAG
>NZ_JBFAOF010000045.1:0-19071 GCF_040675125.1 Spirillospora sp. NPDC049652
CGCTCCGCGCCGCCGGCCTGGGCGAACGTGACGACGACGGCGTCCCGGCCCTCGATCCTGCGGACCGACCGCCACGGCGCGCGGATGTCGCGCAGCGGGTTGCGGAAGACGACCCCGGCCTCGTCGGCGACGATCGCCGGCCGCAGCCCGAGCACGTACGCGATGCCGCAGCCGACCAGCAGCAGGGCGGCCATCACCAGGCCGGTGGTGTCCCGGGCGGGCTTTCCGGTCAGCCCGAAGCCCAGGTCCAGCAGGTTCAGCACGGTGAAGGCCACCCAGGCCCAGGCCGCGACCCGCGCGACGGGCGACCGGACGGAGTAGAGCGGGGTCATGGCTCAGATCATGCCATCGCGACCACCGTGCTCACGCCGTCCGGCGCGGCCGGGCCCGAACCGGCCCCATGGCCGCACGCCCCGTCCCGGCCGACCCTCGCCGCCTCAGTTCGCGTGTTCGGCCTTCAGCTCGGCGAAGCCGGGCTTGATGACGCGGTTGATCAGCTCCAGCCGCTCCGGGAAGGAGACGAACGCCGACTTCATCGCGTTCACCGTCAGCCACTGCAGGTCGTCCCAGCCGTAGCCGAAGGCGTCCACGAGCTTGGCGAACTCCTCCGACACCGACGTGCCGCTCATCAGCCGGTTGTCGGTGTTGACGGTGACCCGGAAGTGCAGCTGCCGCAGCAGCCCGATCGGGTGCTCGGCGATCGACTTGGCCGCCCCGGTCTGGATGTTGGACGTCGGGCACAGCTCCAGGGGGATCCGCTTGTCCCGGACGTAGGACGCGAGCCGGCCGAGCTTCGGCAGCCCGTCGCCGTCCACCTCGATGTCGTCGATGATCCGCACGCCGTGGCCGAGCCGGTCGGCGCCGCACCACTGGATGGCCTGCCAGATCGACGGCAGCCCGAAGCCCTCCCCCGCGTGGATGGTGAAGTGGGCGTTCTCCCGCTGCAGGTACTCGAAGGCGTCCAGGTGGCGGGTGGGCGGGTACCCGGCCTCCGCGCCGGCGATGTCGAAGCCGACGACGCCCTGGTCGCGGTACCGGACGGCCAGCTCGGCGATCTCCATGGAGCGGGCCTGGTGCCGCATGGCCGTGACGAGCGCGCCCATCCGGATGCCGTGGTCGCGTCCGCCGCGCGCGAACCCGTCGAGCACCGCCTCCACGACCTGCTCCAGGCTCAGCCCGGTGCGGGTGTGCAGTTCGGGTGCGAACCGGACCTCGGCGTACACGACGCCGTCGCGGCCCAGGTCCTCGGCGCACTCGTAGGCGACCCGGGTGAGCGCCTCGACCGACTGCATCACGCCGACGGTGTGCGAGAACGTCTCCAGATACCGCTCGAGCGACCCGGAGTTGGAGGCCTCCGCGAACCAGGTCCCCAGGCTCGCCGGGTCCGTGGTGGGCAGGTCGGTGTAGCCGCCCGCCCGCGCCAGGTCCACGACGGTCCCCGGCCGCACGCCCCCGTCCAGGTGGTCGTGGAGCAGCACCTTCGGGGCGCGCCTGATGTCCTCAAGAGTCAGACGTTCGTTCATCTCCGCAAGATACCCGCCGCGACCGCCCAGACGAGGACGATCGCGGCGGAATCTCCGGACTCAGCCCGTGATGTCGCTGGTCAGGGGCAGGGTGATGGCGCTGCGGCCGAGGTCCACCCGGACCTTGGTGCCGGCCGGGTAGCGCAGCGTGTACGCGTGGTCGGTGGCGACGAGCAGGACGCCGATCCGGTGGCCCGCCTTGAAGACGTAGTCCTCGGGCACCAGGTTCCACGAGTAGGTGTAGTCCTTGCCCGCCTTGACGGGCGACTGGCGCCAGATCGACTGCCGGTTGCGGATGTCGGTCCAGCCGCGCGTCACGATCTTGAACGGCTCGGTCGCGGTCCGGTACTTGCGGATCGCACGGCACCCCTGGTCAGTGGGGGTCGAGTCGCCGTAGCACCACTTGTCCTGGGTGGAGACCAGGGCGGTGGGCCGGGTGTCGGTGCCGTAGTCGACCAGGACCGCCGACAGGTACGGGGAGCGGCCGTCGACCGACGCGCGCACCTTGATGTTGGCGGTGCCGGAGAACTTGACCGGGTTCTTCAGCGCCGGCGTGACGTAGAGCAGGCGGTTCGGGTCGGCCTTGGTCTCGTCGGTGACGAGCTGCTCGGCGGTGCGGGCGGGGGCGTCCACGAAGTCCGCCCGGCCCTTGCCGCGCGAGCCGAGCACGCCGGACGCGCCGTCCCGGCCCTCGGTGAAGCCCAGCGAGACCGGACGCGCCGACGGGGCGGGCCACTCGCGGTAGGTCTCCCAGGCGCCCGGGGAGCGCTCGATGTCCACCTTCGGCTGCCGCATCACGTCGTTCTTGACGCCGTACAGCTCGTGCGCGAACCACAGGTTCAGGCTGTCCAGCCAGGCGCCCTGGCGGACGTCCAGCGGGTCGTCGTGCTGGCCCTGGTGCAGCCAGAGCTTGCGGTTCAGGTTCGTCTTCTTGAGCGAGTTCCAGAGCAGCGCCATCTCGGACGGCTTGACGTTCCAGTCGTTCAGCCCGCCGGTCATGAAGACGCTGGCCCGGAAGTTCCCGATCTTCTTCGCGAAGTTCCGGACGTCCCAGGTGGCGTTGTAGTCGCCCGTGACCCGGTCCATCTTCTTCTCGATGTCGTGGATCTCGGGGGCGCAGACCTGCGGGTTCTTCCGGCTCAGCACGGCCTTGGCGTGCAGGTCGAGGTCCTCGCCCTCGTAGCCGTCGGGTGCGACCACACCGCCGTTGGCGCGGTAGTAGTCGTACCAGTTCGCCACGCCGGACACCGACACGACGGTCTTGAGGCCCTTGACGCCGGTCGAGGCCGCCGCGAGCGGCAGCGTCCCGTCGTAGGACTTGCCGGCCATCGCGACGTCGCCGGTGGACCAGTTCGCCTTGACCTCGTTGCCGTCCGCGTCGTACGCCTTGGCGTCGCCGGTCAGCCACTGGACGGCCTTCTTCATGCCGTTCACTTCGTTCGGGCCGATGGCCGTCGGGCAGCCGTCGGAGTTCCCGGTGCCGAGCGTGTCGGCGGCGAGCACCGCGTACCCGCGCGAGACGAAGTAGTTGTCGTAGTACATCCGCGTGTAGCTGGTCGGCGCCGGCGGCTCGGTCGGCGGCGTCCACGGGGACAGGCGCGGGTAGTCGGTGACGTCGGCCGGGTGGTACGGCGGGTCCTGCAGGCCGGCGTAGTAGGGGCTGGCCTCCATGATCGAGGCGACCTTGAGGCCGGCGTCGGTCTCCTTGGGCCGGGTGACGAACACCGCCACCCGGTCCTTCTTGCCGTCGTGGTCGCTGTCCACGTCGGTCTCGACGTAGACCTGCTGCCGGATCGCGTCCTGGAAGGAGAACGTCGGCTGGGTGCGGCCGTCCTTGACGGTCACGTGCGGGCGCTGCGGCGCGGCGACGGCGGGCAGCGCCCCGGCCACCAGGCCGGACGCGCTGAGGACCGCCGCCACGGGGACGAGTCGGGAAAGACGCAAGTGTGCTCCTTGGGGGATGAAGATCAGGGCAAAGCCTGACGATCCGCCCCCGGCCCCGTCAACGGTGAACTTTCACAAATGCGCAGGTTCGACCGTGTCCTCACCGTCCGTGTCCGGGGATTCCCCGGGCCGCCCGACCCCGCGAAGCGCCTCCTGGCGCACGAAGAACGCGACCGCGAGAGCCAGCAGCGCCACCGCCGCCGCGCCGACCACCACGCCGTGCAGGCCGGAAGCGGCCGCGTCCCGGACGCCCTCCCGCGCCGCCTCGGGCAGCGCGCGCACCTGGGCCGGCGTCATGTCCACCGGGACGTCCAGCCGGGACGCGTAGACCGCGCCGAGCAGCGCGACGCCGAGCGAGCCGCCGAGCGTGCGCAGCAGGTTGACCGTCCCGCTGGCCGCGCCCATGTCGCGCGGGTCCGCGCCGTACATAGTGATCAGCGTCGCGGACTGGCTGAGCAGCCCGATCCCGACACCCACGAGCGCCGTCAGGGCGGACGCCAGGGCCGTCGGCGTGTGCGTGCCGAGCGGGAGCAGGATCAGCGCGCCCGCCGTGGCCAGGGCCCCGCCCGCCACCGGGAACCAGCGGTACCGGCCGGTGCGCCCGACGACGCGTCCGGTGTACAGCTGCGCGGCGAGCATCCCGAACATCAGCGGGAGCAGCAGCATCCCGCCGCCCGCCGGGGACGCGCCGCGCACGATCTGCATGTACTGCGGCAGGTACACCATCACCCCGAGCATCACCGCGCCGCTCAGGAAGCTCAGCACCTGCGCGAGCGTGAAGTTCCGGGACGCGAACAGCCGGGGCGGGACGATCGGCTCCGCCGCCCGCCGCTCCACCGGCACGAACGCCGCCAGGGCCGCCACCGCCGCCACCGCGAGCCCGGCGATCCGCGGGGACGTCCAGCCGTACCGGACGCCGCCCCAGCTGCCGAGCAGCGTCAGCGCGACGATCCCGCCCGTCAGCAGCACGGCCCCGGCGACGTCTATGCGCGCCCGGACGCGCCGCGCCGCGAGCCGCACCCGGGTCGCGACCAGCACCAGCGCCACACCGCCGACCGGCAGGTTCACATAGAACGTCCAGCGCCAGTCGAGATGGTCGGTGAGCAGCCCGCCGACCAGCGGACCGCCGACGAACGCGACCGGCACGATCACGCCGATCATGGACTGCAGCCGGGCGCCCTCGCTCGGCGGCACCAGCTCCCCGATGATCGCCATCGCGCCGACCATCAGCCCGCCCGCGCCGAGGCCCTGCACCGCGCGGAAGGCGATCAGCTCGGCCATCGACCCCGACATCCCGGACAGCGCCGACCCGACGAGGAACACCGCGACCGACGCCGTGAACGCGCCCTTGCGTCCGGCCAGGTCGCCGAACTTGCCCCACAGCGGGGTGGTCACGGCGGCGGCGAGCAGGTACGAGGTCACCACCCAGGACAGCTCCTTGACGCCGCCGAGGTCCCCGACGATCGTCGGGAGGGCCGTGCCCACGATCGTGCCGTCCAGCATGGCCAGGAACATCCCGAGCAGCAGCCCGAACACCCCGAGCCGGTCGTACCCGGCGCCCCGGTCCGGGCCGCTCATGCCGCGTACGGGCGTGCGGCCCGGGCCTCGCGCAGCGCCTCCGCCCACCAGGCGAGCTGGTCGAGCATCTTCTTCGCGGCCGCGTCGGCGGCCGGGTCGGCGATCTGGCCGTCCGGGCCGAGGGAGCCCCACACGCCGTTGAACCCGACGCCGTCCCTGAGGGTGACGGCGTGCAGCTCGCCGAAGACCTGCCGGAGCTGCTCGACCGCCCGCGTCCCGGCGGAGAAGCCGCCGTAGGAGACGAACCCGATCGGCTTGGCGTGCCACTCCTGGTTGTGCCAGTCGATGGCGTTCTTCAGGGACGCCGGGAAGCTGCGGTTGTACTCGGGCGTCACGACCACGAACGCGTCCGCCGCCGCCAGCCGGGGCGTCACCGCCGCGAGCCGCGTCAGCGCGTCCGGGTCCGACGGCGGCTTGCCGAAGTCCGGCAGGACGGTCGGCAGCGGCGTGGCGGCGAGGTCGACGACGTCCGCCTCCATGTCGTCCCGCCGCGCCAGATGCCCCTCGATCCACGCGCCGACCGTGCCGCCGAGCCGTCCTTCGCGCGTGCTGCCGACGATGACCGCGACCTTCAGCATCGAAACCCCTTGAATGTGTACGTCGTATCCCACGAGATACAACGTACACATCAACGTGTACACCGTCTACTCCAGATACGATGTACACATGCCCGCCGACCTGCCGCCGCTCTGGGAGCGCCTGGAGCGCCCCGCCGCCGCGCCCCGCCAGACGCTCACCCTCGACCGGATCGCCGACACCGCCGTCAGCGTCGCCGACGCCGAGGGCCTGGACGCGATCACCATGCGCGGCCTGGCCAACCGGCTGGGCGTCGCGCCGATGGCGCCCTACCGGCACATCCAGAACAAGGACGAGCTCCTGGAGGTCATGGTCGACCGGGTCTACGCCGAACTGACGCTCGTCCGGCACGCCACCTGGCGGGAGACCCTCCGCGAGCACGCCCTGCGCACCCGCGCGCTCATGCACGCCCACCCGTGGCTGACCGAGCTCCCCGCGACGCTCTCCCCGCTGTCACCCCACCGGGTGGCGGTCGTCGAACACGCCCTGGCCGCCCTCGACGGCCTCGGCCTGGACAGCGACACGATGATGGCCGTCTACCGCTCCGTCGGCTTCTACACGCAGGGCGCGACGAACGCCGAACTCGTCTTCCAGCGGTTCATGAAGCGCCAGGGCTTCGACTCCCCCACCGACCTGCGCATCGGCATGGCCCCCCACATGAGGTACCTCATGGACACCGGCCGCTACCCCACCTACCGCCGCTACCTGCACGAGGCCGCCCACAAGGACGACGAGGACTGGCAGTTCGAAACGGGCCTCGACGCCGTGCTCGACGGCATCCAGACCCGCTTCAACCTCTGAAAAGCCCTACTCCGCGAACACCTCGTCAGCGGACGCCGCGGTGATGGCCCGCTGGAACCACGTCTCCAGCCGCTGGAGGTCCGCGCAGTCCATCACCAGCTCCCGCCGCTCGGAGCCGACCTGGAGCCCGCGCGTGTCCATGAGCGTCAACAGGACCCGACGCCTCTCCTCAACCTTGCCCTCGTCCTTCCACTCCTTGAAGAGCTGGGTCTTGGGCTCGGTGTCGCGGGTCATCATGAGCTCCTCCAGCATGTGTCGGACGTCGTCGGACTGCAGGGCGGTGACGTTGTCAATATACGTCCTACGCTGGTCGCCGTCCGGGACGAGACGGTCGAGGGCGTCGATCATGGCCTCGGCGACGTCGCGGCCCTTCGGACCGGCGGAGTGGACGAGGGCGGACAGGACGATGTCCAGGGGATCCTTGACCTCGTCGGCGTCCAGGATGAGCGGGATCTCCTTCGGGCCCGCGACGAGGATGTGCAGGTAGGAGTCCGGGTTGCCGAGCGGGATGCTCATGCGGCAGCGCTCGGCGGTCTTCTCGTCGAAGCAGAGGACGACGAGGAAGCCCTTGCACCGCCTGCGAGCTCGGAAGTTCGCCACGTAGGCGGGCCACGACCAGAACTTGTCCGGATCGAAGCGGCGCTGGGACTCGACGATCACGCCGCATTGGGGGTCGCCGTCGGCGTTGACGTAGACGCCCACGACGCGATCGGCGCGGTACTCGGTGGGGTCGAACTCGGAGAGGTCCGCTGATTCCAGGCGGAACTCCGCGTCCGCGGATATCTCGGGGCCGCCCGCCCAGTGCAGGAGGCGGGCGGCCAGGGGTGGGTCGTCCTCGATCAGAGCGAGGGGGAACTCATGCTCTCGAGTCGGCATGCTCGAACACTAGAGGTGTCCGAGTGATCGCGTACCGTCATCTGGAGAACTGGTGTTCGAGGTCGTTCAGGAGAGGCGGTCGATGACGAGGGGGAGGAGGTCGGGGGTGGTGTCGCCGACCTCGTAGCCGCCTTCCAGGGACTCCAGGGCGCGCTCGAAGCGGGACGCGTCGTCGGCGTGGAGGGTGAGGAGCGGCTGGCCCTCGGCGACCTTGTCGCCGGGCTTGGCGTGGCAGATGATGCCCGCGCCCGCCGACACCGGGTCCTCCTTGCGGGCGCGGCCCGCGCCGAGCCGCCAGGCGGCGACGCCGACGGCGAACGCGTCCAGCCTGGTCAGGACGCCGGAGGACGGCGCGGTGACCGTGTGGGTCTCGGCGGCCTGCGGCAGGGGCGCGGCGGGGTCGCCGCCCTGGGCCGAGATCATGCGGCGCCACACGTCCATCGCGGAGCCGTCGGTCAGGGCGTCGGCCGGGTCCTTGCCGGTGATGCCGGCGGCGTCGAGCATCTCGCGGGCCAGCCGGACGGTCAGCTCGACGATGTCCTCGGGGCCGCCGCCCGCCAGGACCTCCACGGACTCGGCGACCTCGACGGCGTTGCCGACGGCGCGGCCGAGCGGGCGGTCCATCGCGGTGAGCAGCGCGACCGTCCGCACGCCGTGGTCGGTGCCGATCGCGACCATGGTCTCGGCGAGCTCGCGGGCGTCCTCGACGGTCTTCATGAACGCGCCGGAGCCGACCTTGACGTCCAGGACGAGCGCGCCCGTGCCCTCGGCGATCTTCTTGGACATGATCGAGGACGCGATCAGCGGGATCGACTCGACCGTGCCGGTGACGTCGCGCAGGGCGTAGAGCTTGCGGTCGGCCGGGGCGAGGCCCGCGCCCGCCGCGCAGATGACCGCGCCGGCGCTCTCCAGGACGTCCATCATCTCGGCGTTGGAGAGCGAGGCCCGCCAGCCGGGGATGGACTCCAGCTTGTCCAGCGTGCCGCCGGTGTGGCCGAGGCCGCGCCCGGACAGCTGCGGGACGGCCGCGCCGCAGGCGGCGACCACCGGGGCGAGCGGCAGGGTGATCTTGTCTCCGACGCCTCCGGTGGAGTGCTTGTCGGTGGTCGGGCGGCTGAGCGAGGAGAAGTCCATCCGCTCGCCGGAGGCGATCATCGCGGCGGTCCAGCGGCCGATCTCGGCGCGGGTCATGCCGTTCAGCAGGATGGCCATCGCGAGGGAGGACATCTGCTCCTCGGCGATGCCGCCCCGGGTGTAGGCGTCGATCACCCAGTCGATCTGCTCGTTCGACAGCGCGCGGCCGTCCCGCTTGGCGCGGATGACGTCGATGGCGTCCACGTCGGGACCTCTTTCAGGAGCGGGTGATCAGGTCGTCGGGGCCGAAGGCGTCCGGCAGGACGTCCGAGAGCGGCCGGATGCCGGAGACGGACTCCAGCAGGGTCTCGGGGGTGCCGTGCTCCCAGAGGAGCTGGCGGCAGCGCCCGCAGGGCATCAGGGGGGCGCCGTGGCGGTCCACGACCGCGACGGCGACCAGGCGGGGACGGTCGCCCGACAGGTCGGCGTCGGGTCCGTACAGCGCGCTGACCAGGCTGCACTCCGCGCACAGGCCGACCCCGTACGAGGCGTTCTCGACGTTGCACCCGGTGATGACGCGGCCGTCGGAGACCAGCGCCGCCGCGCCCACCGGGAAGGCCGAGTACGGCGCGTAGGCCCGCTTCATCGCGTCCGTGGCCGCCCCGCGAAGGACATCCCAGTCGATTTCACTCATCAGACAATGTTCCCACTCGATGGTCGTGGATCGGGCCCGGCATCGACGGTGCGATGCCGGGCCCGGGCATGGGGTGTCAGCGTGCTTCGCCGCGCCGGTAGATGAGGCCGTCGGCGGCGGGCATCCGCAGGCGCTGGCTGGCCAGGGCCAGCACGAGCAGCGTCGTCACGTACGGGATGGTCGAGACCAGCTCGCCCGGGACGGCGTCGCTCAGCGCGAACCACAGCGCGAGGGCCGCGGCGGTGACCAGCGCGACCGCGCCGGCGACGTAGGCGCCGCGCACGGTGCGCCGCTCCAGGTCGGTGGTGACCAGCGGGCGCAGCCGCGACCCGCGGACGACCTGCCAGGCCGCCACCGCGACGAAGATGACCGCCACGAACAGCAGCAGGGCGTGCGCCGAGTCGCCGCCGCCGCGGACGTTCATCGCGTCGGTGTAGCCGAACAGCAGCGAGCCGGACGCGAGCCCGACCGGACGCCAGTTACCGAAGATCATCGCCGCGAGGCCGATGTAGCCGCGCCCGCCGGTCTGGCCGTCCTGGTAGAGGGACGACACGGTGACCATGAACGCGCCCGCGAGGCCCGCGCAGCCGCCCGAGATCATCACGGCCGCGTACTTCATCCGGTACACGTTGACGCCCAGCGACTCGGCCGCGTACGGGTCCTCGCCGCAGGACCGCACGCGCAGCCCGAACGGCGTCCGCCACAGCACGAAGAACGTGACCGGGACGAGCAGGACCGCGATCAGCGTGAGCACGGACATCCCCGCGGTGAGGCCGCGCAGCACGCCCGCGACGTCCGACAGCACGAACCAGTGGTGCTTCTCCAGCGAGCCGAGCCAGTCCGGCGACTGCCAAGAGCCGATCTTCCCGCCGGACAGGAACGGGACGGTCAGCGTCGGCATCGCGTCCACCGGCGGCGACTGCCGCGGCCCGCCGCCCAGCGCCTTGGCGTGGCCGGTGTTGAACACCAGGCCCGCCAGGAACTGGGTGAGGCCGAGGCCGAGGATGTTGATCGCGACACCGGACACGATGTGGTCGACGCCGAAGGTGACGGTCGCGATCGCGTGCACGAGGCCGCCGAGCGCGCCGCCGAGGATCCCGGCGACCGCGCAGGCCCACGGACCCCACTGGTAACCCGCCCACGCGCCGGTCCAGGTGCCGAGGATCATCATGCCCTCGAGCCCGATGTTGACCACGCCGGACCGCTCGGCCCAGAGGCCGCCGAGCCCGGCGAGGAAGATCGGCACGGCCAGCCGCAGCGCGGCCGAGACGGTGCCGGACGAGGTGACGTCGTTGGCGTCGTCCAGCACCCGGACGGCCGACAGCAGCACCAGCAGCGCGCCGGCGATCATCAGGTAGTGCGGCCAGCGCAGGTTCAGCTTGGCGCGCACGCCGGAGACCTTCTCCGCGACGGTGGCGGTACTCACTTGGCGGCCTCCCCCGCGACGGTGTGCCCGGCGGCGAGTTCGCTGGCCACGCTCTTCTGCTGGAGCCGGATCTCCCAGCGGCGGACCAGCTCGTAGACGATGACGACGGTCAGGACGACCACGCCCTGCATCACGCCGACGATCTCCTTCGGCACGTCGACCTCCTGGAGGATGTCCGAGGACTGGTCGAGGAACGCGAACAGGATCGCGGCGAGCGCGATGCCGACCGGGTGGTTGCGGCCGAGCAGCGCGACGGTGATGCCGGTGAAGCCGAGCCCCGCCGGGAAGTTCAGCGAGTAGTTGTAGGACGCGCCGAGCAGCTCGGGCATCCCGATCAGGCCCGCGACCACGCCGGACAGGATCATCGTGATGACGACCATCCGGCCCGCCGAGACGCCGCTCGCCTGCGCCGCCGTCGGGGAGAGCCCGGAGATCTTCAGGTCGAAGCCGAACCGGGTCCGGTTGACGACGACCCAGAACACGATGCCGATCACGACGGCGACCGGCAGCAGGCCGTACATCCGTCCCGGCAGGTCGATGCCGATGCTCGACAGGAAGCCGTTCAGCGGGCCGACCCGGCCGGACGACGGGATGTCCGGGGTGGCCACGTTGTTGCTGCCCGGACGGTCCGCCGCGAGCCGGTCGGTGTTCAGCAGGTAGGCGATGATGCCGGTCGCGATGGCGTTCAGCATGATCGTCGAGATGACCTCGCTGACCCCGCGGGTGACCTTCAGCAGGCCCGCGATGGACGCCCAGGCGCCGCCGATCACCATCGCCGCGACGATCACCAGCATCTGCCCGAACGGGGCGGGCAGGGTGACCGCGCCGCCGAGCGAGGCCGCCAGCAGCGCGGCGAGCCGGTACTGGCCGTCCACGCCGATGTTGAACAGCGCCATCCGGAACCCGATGGCGACCGCGATCGCCGACAGGTAGTACCGGGTCGCGCGGTTCAGGATGTCCACGATCGAGTTGGACGTGGTGCCGTAGTCGACCATCGACTGGATGGAGCTGACCGGGTCGGCCCCGGAGATCCGCAGCACGATCATGGTGATGCCGAGCGAGATCAGCAGCGCCAGCACCGGCGCGCCGATCTTCAGGCCGAGGCCGCGCGGACCGAGGCCGCGCAGGACCGCCTGCCACGTGGGCACCTTGTCCGGGTCGTCCGGCCTGGCCACCTCTGGCTCGTCCCGCGCCACCGAGGGCTTGTCGCCCGTCATGACGCGTCCTCGACGGTGGCGCCGGTCATGGCGGAGCCGAGCTCCTCCGGGGTGACGTTCGCCGGATCCACCTCGGCGACCAGCCGCCCCCGCAGGATCACGTGCAGCGTGTCGGACATACCGATGAGTTCCTCAAGGTCGGCGCTGATGAGCAGGACGGCGAGGCCCGCCGCCCGCGCCCGGCGCAGGTGTTCCCAGATCGCGGCCTGCGCGCCGACGTCGATGCCGCGGGTCGGATGCGCCGCGATCAGCACCTTCGGCTCGCCGGACATCTCCCGGCCCACGATCAGCTTCTGCTGGTTGCCGCCCGACAGCGCGCCGATCGGCACCTCGATGCCGGGCGTGCGCACGTCGTACTCGCGGACGATCCGGGTGGTGTCGCGGCGCGCGCCGCGCCGGTCGATCCACGGACCGCGCGAGTTCGGCTTCTCGGTCTGGTGGCCGAGGATCCGGTTCTCCCAGAGCGACCCCTCCAGGACGAGCCCGTGCCGGTGCCGGTCCTCGGGGATGTAGGCGATCCCGGCCTCGCGGCGGCGCCGCGTGGGCCAGCCGGTGACGTCCTCGTCCGCGAACGTGATCGCCCCGGAGTCGGCCGTCCGGATGCCCATGATCGTCTCGATCAGCTCGCCCTGGCCGTTGCCCTCGACCCCGGCGAGGCCGACGATCTCGCCGCGCCGGAGCTCCAGGGTGACGCCGTCCACGACCGGACGGCCCTCGGGGGTGAGCACCACCAGGTCCCGCACCGCCAGCTCGACCTGGTCGGTCACGGTCGACTCGCGCAGCTCGGGCGTCGGCAGCTCGGACCCGACCATCAGCTCGGCCAGCCGCCGCGAGGTGACCTCGCGCGGGTCCAGCCGGGTCGCGACCGTGGTGCCGCGCCGGATCACCGAGATCGAGTCGGCGACCGACAGCACCTCGTCCAGCTTGTGCGAGATGAACAGCACGGTGAGGCCCTCGGCGCGCAGCTCGCGCAGGTTGCCGAACAGCTCGTCGACCTCCTGCGGGACGAGCACGGCGGTCGGCTCGTCCAGGATGAGCACCTTCGCGCCCCGGTACAGCACCTTGATGATCTCGACGCGCTGCCGGTCGCCGACCCCGAGGTCCTCGACCAGCGTGTCCGGGTCGAGGCGCATGCCGTACTGCTCGGCCATCGCGCGGATCCGCTCGCGGGCGGCCGCGAAGTCGATCCGGCCCGCCCTCTTCGGCTCCGCCCCGAGGATCACGTTCTCCAGGACGGTCAGGTTGTCGGCGAGCTTGAAGTGCTGGTGCACCATGCCGATGCCGCGCGCGATGGCGTCCGCCGGAGTGCGGAACGACACCTTCTCGCCGTCGATCTCGATGGTGCCCTCGTCCGGACGCTGCATCCCGTAGAGGATCTTCATCAGCGTGGACTTGCCCGCGCCGTTCTCGCCGCAGAGCGCGTGCACCTCGCCGCGCTGGATCTCGAGGTCGATGTCCCGGTTGGCCACCACGCCCGGGAACCGTTTGGTGATGGATGTCAGCCTGACGGCCGGCACCTGGTCAGGCACGAGTGCCCCCCTGTGAAGAAAAACCAGTGGAAACGCGGACCGGCGTCGCACCCGCGGCAGAGCGCGGGGCGACGCCGGAACCGGTGCGGCGTCAGGCCCCGGGCTTGGTCGGAACCTTGATCTTGCCGCTGACGATGTCGGCCTTGTACTGGTCGAGCTTCGCCTTGATGTCGTCCACGAAGCCGCCGGAGGTCGCGTAGGACACACCGTCGTTCGACAGGTCGTACTTCTTGATGCCGGCCTGGAAGGAGCCGTCGGCGACACCCTTGACGAAGTCGAACACCGAGGTGTCGACGCGCTTCACCATGGAGGTGAGGATGTGGTCCTTGACCGAGCTGACGGCCGGCTGGCCGTACTGGTCGGAGTCGACGCCGACGGCCCACTTGCCCGCGCCGCCGACGGTCTTGATCACGCCGATGCCGGCGCCGCCCGCGGCGTGGTAGATCACGTCCGCGCCCGCGTCCAGCTGGCCCTTGGCGGCC
Organism: Spirillospora sp. NPDC049652; assembly: GCF_040675125.1. Lineage (NCBI taxonomy): Bacteria > Bacillati > Actinomycetota > Actinomycetes > Streptosporangiales > Thermomonosporaceae > Spirillospora > Spirillospora sp. NPDC049652. The sequence continues at coordinate 13,721 of NZ_JBFAOF010000045.1, forward strand.
TCGTTGCCGAGCGCCGGGTTCTTGAACCCGTCGAAGTTCGGCGGCTGGGTCAGGTACTTGGCCGGCAGGACCTTGATGCCCGGCTTGGCGGCCTTGGCGCCCGCGGCGTAGCCGGCCTCGAACTTCTGGATCAGCGGGGTGTTCACGCCGCCGATGAAGCCGATGGTTCCGGTCTTGGACTTCAGCGCGGCGGCCGCGCCGACCAGGTAGGAGCCCTGCTCCTCCGAGAAGCAGGCGCCCTCGACGTTCGCGCCGGACACCTGGCACTGGTCGGCGTCGACGACCAGGAACTTGGTGTTCGGGAAGTCCTTGGCGACCTTGATGACCGCGTTGGTGTAGGCGAAGCCGACGCCGATGATCGCCTTGTAGCCCTTGCCGGCCAGCAGGCGCAGGCGGGACTCCTTGTCGGCGTCCGGCTCGTCCGGCTTGGCGGAGATCTCCTCCGTGGTGACGTCGAGGTCCTTCTTGACCTTGTCGAGGCCCGCCGCGGCCGAGTCGTTGAACGACTGGTCGCCGCGCCCGCCGATGTCGAAGGCCAGGCCGACCTTGATGCTCTTCTTGCCGTCGCCGCCACCGTCACCGTCACCGGAGGACGACTTCTTACCGCCGCACGCGGCCGTGTTCAGCGCCAGCGCGGCGCCCGTCACGGAGACGAGCGTGATCTTGAGTACACGGCGCATTGCCGCGGCTCCTTCCGTTCCCCACCCAGAACAACGCGGGCCGGGCGCGCACGTGTCCATGCCCCGGCCACACAAACCGATCGGACGCTACCCCGACGCGGGTGGTGAAACATCCGTTGTGCACCGTTTCGCAACGTGTCCGTTACCAACGCGTAGGCTTATCGGCGCAGGTAGCGGCAGGGAACCGGGCGGCGCCCCCGTGTCTCGGGGGAGGAACGGAACCGACCCTACTCCGGAACGCCCGCCCCGGGCCACGGGTGGGAGCGCGGTCCCGATGATCTTCCGGCGGCCGGCGGAACGGTCTCCCGGCAGCCGCCGAAGCGGGGTCGGCTCAGTCGCTCAGGCGGACACCTCAGGCGCCGGAGCGGAGTCGGCCTCGGGCGCCCGAGCGGGATCAGCAGCGGGATCAGCTCAGCGCGGCCCCCTCCGCCGCGCCGCCGAGGGGGGCGTCCGCGGCGGCGTCGAGGCGGCCGTCCCAGAGCGTGGTGAGCGCGGTCGCGGCCAGCACCCGGACACCGACCGCCACGCACCGCTCGTCCACGTCGAAGTCGCCGCGGTGCAGGTCGTACTCGACCGACGAGCCGGGCTCGCGGACGCCGAGCCGGGCCAGCGCGCCGGGGACCGACTCCAGGTACCAGCCGAAGTCCTCGCCGCCGAGGCTCTGCGGGGTGGGCACCACGCCCTCCTCCCCGATCACCTGGACCGCCGCCTCGCGGAACAGGTCCACGCTGGCCGCCTCGTTCACGGTCGGCGGGACGCCCCGGACGTACTCCAGCGACGCCTCCACGTCGTAGGCGGCGGCGACCGACTGGAGCAGCGCCCGCATCATGTCCGGCGCGCGGTGCCAGGCCTCGTCGTCCAGGCAGCGGATGGTGCCCTCGGCGATCCCGTCGTCCGGGATGGCGTTGGCGACCGAGCCGGCCGACACCCGGCCCCAGACCAGCGAGAGGCTGGAGCGCGGGTCCACCCGGCGGGACAGCGCGGCGGGCAGCTCGGTGACGATCTTGGCCAGCGCGTACACCAGGTCGGCGGTCAGGTGCGGCCGGGCGGTGTGCCCGCCGGGGCCGGTCACCTTGACGTAGACCTTGTCGCAGGCGGCGGTGATCGCGCCGGTCCGCAGGCCGAGCCGCCCGACCTCGACGCGCGGGTCGCAGTGCAGCGCGAACGCCCGGTCCACGCCCGCGATGCCGCCCGCGGCGATCACGTCCAGCGCGCCGCCGGGCATCTCCTCGGCGGGCTGGAACAGCAGCCGGACCCGGCCGGGCAGCAGCCCGGCCTCCGCCTGCTCGGCGAGGAACAGCCCCGCCCCGAGCACCATCGCGGTGTGCACGTCGTGCCCGCAGGCGTGCGCGACGCCCGGCACGGTGGACCGGTAGGGCGCGTGCGCCTTCTCGTCCTGGAGCGGCAGCGCGTCGATGTCGGCGCGGAGCGCGACGGTGTAGCCGTCCTCCGGGCCGATGTCGCAGTACAGGCCGGTGCCCCGGGGCAGCACCCGCGGTTCGAGCCCGGCCTCCTTCAGCCGCGCCACGATCCGCTCGGTGGTGCGGTACTCGTTGTGGGCGAGCTCGGGGTTGGCGTGCAGGTCGCGGCGGAACGCGATCAGCTCCGGCTCGGCGGCGGCCAGGAAGTCGTCCAGCCGCACCCGCAGTGCCGCGCCTCCCACCTGCACGTTTCCTCCCGTCCCTTCGGTGTCGTCCGCCGCCCGGGCAACGCCGGGCTGCGGTCCTTCCCCGGCGTCCGTACCCGCGATCCGCCGGACGCCCCCCGTCATCGGGGTGCCTTCCGCCGCCCCCGGGGCGGTGGCCGTTCCAGGGCCGGGCATCACCCCGGGTCCCGTGTGTGTCATGTGCGCCCCCTGCGCGAGGGCGGGCAGGCCCGGTGGCCTCCCGCCTGTATCGGAACGCGGGGCGGACGTCCGGTCGGGATCATCGGTTCCCGGCACGGACGACCTCCCCGCGGGTGACGAACCGGTCCTCCGCGAGCTCGAGGACCGCGGCGTCGACCAGGTCCTCCAGAGTGCCGCCGCCCGCGCGGATCGCGCGCTGGCGCTCGTAGGGGGCCCCGTGCTCCAGGACCTCCCCGGCGACCTTCAGCTCGTCGGCGCAGCCGAGCCGCGCCGCGACCGGTTCCAGCTCGGCGACCAGCTCGTACAGCTCGTCGCGGAGCGGTGCGGTGTGCCCGCTGTCGTCGGTGATGACGATGGCGTCCAGGCCGTACCGGGTGGCCCGCCACTTGTTGTCGCGGACGACCCAGGCGGCCGGGCGCGGCAGGGTGTAGCCGCGGTCGAGCTGCTGGTCGAAGAGGGTGACCAGGCTCTGGCAGAGCGCCGTCGCCATGCCCACCTCGCGGAGCGTGGGAATCCCGTCGAACATCCGGACCTCGACGGTGCCGAAGTCCGGGTGCGGGCGGATGTCCCACCACACCTCCTTGATGCTGCGGATCGTCCCCGCGCGCAGCAAGGTGTCCATGTAGTCCTCGAACGCCGTCCAGTCGTCCAGCAGGTGCGGCGGGCCGGCGGTCGGAAGCTCGCCGAACACCACCGAGCGGCTGGACGCCAGGCCCGTGTCGTCCCCGCTCCAGAACGGGCTGGACGCGGTGAGCGCGAGGAAGTGCGGGAGGTAGCCCGCCAGCGCGTTCACGATCGGGATGGCCTTCGCGCCGTCGCCGTCGCCGACGCCGACGTGGACGTGCACGCCGAAGGTCTGGATCCGGCGGGCCAGCCACTGCATCTGCTCGACCAGGTCGGTGTACCGCTGGATCGGCGAGGTCGCGGCGTCCCGCCAGTCGGAGAACGGGTGCGTTCCGGTGCAGGCGAGCTCCAGGCCGAGCGGGCGGGCCGCGGCGCGCAGCGACGCCACGCTCGCGGCGAGGTCGCGCTGGGCCTCGGCGACGGTCTGGCAGACGTCGGTCACGACCTCGACCGTCGACTCCATCAGCTCGTGCCGGAGCTTGGCGGCCTGCCCGCCCGCGGTGAGCGACGGCAGGGCGGCGAGCACCTCGCGGGCGTCCTGCCGCAGGTGCCGGGTGGCGGCGTCGACGAGCTGGAGCTCCCACTCCACGCCCAGTGTCGCGCCGCGCGACGGGTTGAAGACAATGGCCACGGCCAACCTCCGTCCACAATCCTTGCAGGTCGATGCGTGGCACGTGGGGCGATTCCGCCAGCGGGTCCCTAAGCCTGGACAAACGGCGGCCCTGGTAGGGCGTGTTGCGCACACCGGTTCCGTCTCCTCCCATCATGGCGCGCGGGGCCTCCATGCCGCCGGATTCCCGGTTCTTTGCGGTTCATTTGATCCGGACGGACGACGGTCCATCACGCGCCGTCACCGATTTCGGTCATGACCCGCCGGGCCGACATGCCCCGATGTGACTAGTACTTGTGCAGAATCGGGAAAGCCATTCGCCCACCACGGGTATCGGACCTCGCGGCCGGTCGCCTACGCTTCCGGAAGACAAAGAGGGACATGTGTCATCGGTTGGGGATGGCCGAGCGAGGAGCGGCGGGGGCTTGCGAGCACAGCGATCTGGTTCGGCACGGCGTCTTCCACCCCGCCGCCCGCTGGCCGCCCTCGCGGCGGTGGCGGCCTCCGGGGCGGTTCTGGTCCTGCCGGGAGCGGCCGCCGCCGATTCCGGGCCGGTCGGCGGGCCGCAGCTCGGCGGCCGCGGCGTGGTCGTGAACCCCGCCGCCGGGGTCCCCGCGCCGCCGAACATCCACGCCGCGTCCTGGGTCATCGCCGACGCCGACACCGGCGACGTGCTCGCCGCCAAGGACCCGCACGGCCGGTACCTCCCGGCGAGCACGCTGAAGACGCTGACCGCGCTCACCCTCATCCCGAAGCTGGAGGCGTCGCGCAAGGTCCGGCCGTCCCAGTCGGCGTGCGACGTCGAGGGCACCAAGGTCGGCATGACGCCGAAGATGGACTACACCGTCGACCAGCTCTTCCACGCGCTGATGATGATGTCGGCGAACGACGCGGCGGTGACGCTGTCGGAGGCCAACGGCGGGCTGAAGAAGACGGTCGCCGACATGAACGCCGAGGCCCGCGAGCTGCACGCCGGCGACACGCTCGCCGGGTCCCCGAACGGCCTGGACGTCGACCTCGGCCTGACGGTGCGGACGCAGCACACCTCGGCCTACGACCTGGCGCTGATCCTGCGGCAGGGCATGAAGAACCCGGCCTACCGCAAGTACGTGCAGGCGCTGAACTTCTGGTTCCCCGCCCCGCCGGACAAGAAGCAGAAGAAGAAGCACAAGCCGGGCGGCTACCCCATCTACACGCACAACCGGATGCTGCCGGGCCAGCCGCACGCCTACACCGGGATGCTGGGCGGCAAGAACGGCTACACCGTCACGGCCGAGCAGACCTTCGTCGCCGAGGCCCGGCGCGGCGGCCACACCATCCTGATCTCGCTGATGAAGGCCGACGTGCCGCCGTCCCCGTACGCGGCCAAGCTGCTGGACTGGGGGTTCGCGGCCCGCGGGAAGGTGAAGCCGGTCGGCACGCTGGTCGAGCCCGGCGACGCCGGGGCCAGGCAGGACGCCGCCGGGGGCGGTTCCGACAGCCAGTCGGCGATCGAGAAGGCCAGCTCGTCGCGCACCTGGATGGTCGTGGGCGGCGGCGCGGTCGGCGCGCTGATCGCGATCGGCGTGCTGTTCCTCGTCCTGCACCGCCG
>NZ_JBFAOF010000046.1:0-19069 GCF_040675125.1 Spirillospora sp. NPDC049652
CCGTGCCCGGAGCGTTCGCGCACCCCGGCGGCCCTCCCCAGCCGCCGGGGCAGCCGCACGTCCAGCCTCCGGCGAACCAGGACCAGCCGTTCGTCCAGCCGCCCGCGCAGGCCGACCGCGCGTTCGCGCAGCCCGCGCCGCCGGTCGACCCGCACTTCGGCGTGTCCGCGCCGCACGCCCCCGCGCCCGCGGTCCCGAAGCCGGCCGCGCCGAAGGACGAGCAGCAGGAGAGCTTCGCTCCGCCCTACACGGCCCTCGGCTACCAGCCTTCGTCCGGTGCTCAGCCGGCGCCCGGCGGATTCGCCCCTCCCGGCGGCGGGTTCGCCCCTCCTGGCGGCGGGTTCGCCCCGCACGGCCAGGGGCCGGGCGCGCCCGCCGCGTTCCACCAGCACGCCGCCGCCGCTCCGGTGCCGGCGCATGAGGCACCGGTGCCGGAGGAGGCCACCAAGCCCGACGGGCCGTCCTCCAGTGACGAGAAGAACGAGGCGCTGCACCCGCCGTACACGACGCTCGGCTACGCGCCGTCCGGCGCCGCGCCTCCGCAACCGCCGATCCCGCCGTCCGCGCCGGGGACGCCTCCCGGCTACGGGCGGGAACCGGCACGCTCCTACGAGCAGGGCATGCCCAAGCCGCCCGCCCACCCGGACGGGCCGGCGTACCCGGGCGCCTACGCTCCAGGCCCCGGAGCGGGGCAGCCCGATCAGGTCGATCCCCACGGCACCCGGTTCGACGAGCCCACGCCCCCGCCGCAGCACCGGCAGGGGCCGCCCGCCGTCCCGCCCAAGCCCGGCAACGCTGGCACCCCGGGCAAGCCGCCGCCGCGCACGCGCGTCCTCGGTCCGGACGGTCCGTCCGCGACGGGCTCCGGCATTCCCGCCGGGCCGCCGAAGAAGGCGGACCCGCCGGGCACGCGCGTGATGTCCGAGACGATGATCGGCGGCTTCGACTTCCTCGACCAGACGCCGTCGCCCGAGCGTCCCGTGCACGAGATCCCGCCGCCGAGCGACCGCACCGAGCGGCGCGTGCTGGAGCGGTACGGGATCGGGTTCGTGTCCGGGGCGCAGGACGTCGGCGAGCTGCTCGACGCCGTCCGCGAGCAGACCGAGGCGTTCACGGCCGTGCTTTCGCCGGAGGACGCCGACTCGACCCGCGTGGACGAGGCGTCCGGCATCCGCCGCGGGGTGCCGAGCGTGCTGCTGGTCGGCGAGCCGCACACCGGGCAGCGGCGGCTCGCGCGGATGGTCGCGCTGACGCTGGCCGAGGCGGGCCTCGGCGACGGCACGGTCCGCGCCCACGAAGCCGACGACGTGCGCGAGTCGGGGGCCGGGAAGCAGGCGTCCGGCGCGCCGCCGAAGACGGTCGTGGACGGGGTGGCCCCGCCGACCGCCGCCGACCTGATGAAGCAGGTCCTCGGCCAGCGCGGCCCGGCGATCCTGTTCGAGCGGCTGGACGCGGCGCTGTTCGCCGCGTCCGACCCGGCGGCGCTCGTGACGGCGGTGCGGCGCGCGCGGCGCGACCCGGCCGCCGACACCGCGCTGATCGCGACCTGCGAGCCCGCGGCGTACAAGCGGATGCTCGCCGACCATCCACGGCTGGTCGAGACGTTCCGGGTGTACCGGCTGCCCGACCTGTCCGATCCGGAGAACCGGATGACGCTGCTGCACCTGCTCGCGGACGAGCGGCGCGTCACGGTCGGCGGCGCGGCGCTGGAGGCGGCCCGCGAGGACCTGAACCGGCTGCGCGGCCCCGGCGACCTGGTGAACGCGCGGCTGGTCGAGACCTACCTGGACACCGCCTGCCAGCGGCACCTGGAGCGGGCGGGCGCGTCGCGCGACCGGCTCGTCCTGGACCCGCAGGACCTGCACGGCATCGCCGAGGGCCTGGAGCCCGCGCTGCGTCCGCCCGGCGACATCGACGGCTACCTGCGCCAGCTCGACGCGCTGCGCGGCCTGGACGAGGTGAAGCACACCGTCCACGGGCTGGTCGAGGAGGCGCGCGTCGCCGCCGACCGGGCCCGGTACGGGGTGACCGAGCACCGGCCGCTGCACCTGCTGCTGGCCGGCCCGCCCGGGACCGGCAAGGCGACCGTCGCCGGACTGGTCGGCGGGATCTTCGCCGCGCTCGGCCTGCTCGGCTCCGGGCACGTGGTCGCGTGCCGCCCAGCCCACCTGACCGGACGCGACCGGTACGACACCGAGGCCCGGGTGCGCGGGACGGTCGAGCAGGCGCTCGGCGGGGTCCTGCTGGTGCAGGAGGCGCACCTGCTGGACCGGGTCCCGGAGGTGGTCGCCGAGCTGCGCTCGGTGCTGCGCCGCGACGGGCACCGCCTGCTGGCGGTGTGCGCGGGCCCGCCGGACGAGCTGCACGCCTTCCTCGCCGCCCATCCCGAGTTCCGCGACGAGTTCGGCCAGGTCGTCGAGTTCGAGCCGCTCGGCGACCGGGAGCTGGTCGGGCTGTTCCAGGCGTACGCCGAGCGCGACCTGTACATGCTGGACGAGGAGCTGCGGGTCGAGCTGCTCAGCCGGTTCGAGCAGATGCGCGGCGACGCGTCCTTCGGGTACGCGCGCACGGTCCGCGAGCTGTTCGAGGCGACCGTGGCCCGGCAGGCCGCGCGGCTCGCGGGCGCGGACGTCGACGCGTCCACCGTCGCCCGCCTCACCGTGAACGACCTGCCCGAGTCGTCGCTGCAGCGGATGATGGGCGGCCTGCACGAGGGCTACTGACGCCCGCCCGGCGCCCGGCGGGGGCGGCCTGCCGGGCCGGCGGGGTGGCCTGATCGGGCTGACCCGGTTGGGCGGGGCCCGCATCATCCGGGCGGGCCAGGGAAGGTACGGGCGGGGAGTGGTCCCCGAATGGCCCTCTTGGGTCATGCGTCCCGGCGAGCCGGGACCGTACCCTTGACGTGGGCAGTGGGTGCGGCTCGTCCCTGCGCGGAGACGGTGTCGTCGCAGGTGGCGGACGCGAATCGCAACCAGGAGGTGGACGCGGTGCGCCAGCGGAATCTCGACCTGCGCGTCCATGACCGGGTCGCACTGGACGAGATCGAACTCTATGCCGAGATGCTCAGTGCGGTCGCGGCGGCCGAGCGGCCGCTGACGCTCGCCGAGATCGACATGGTGCTCGGAGTCCGGTCGGACTGCGAACCCGGTCTTCGCGAGCTGTCGTCGCGCGAATAGCGGCGGCTCGTCGGCAGGCTGATCGGTGCCGGGACGTCCCAGCGGACGCCCGGCACCCTTTTTTCACCCTCGGCATCCGTTTTCGCCCCCTCCGCACCCCCTCGGCGCCCCTTGCGTCCCTGTGGCGCCGACGCGTGTTTCCCCCTCAAATCGGACGTCCCGGGCCCCTCGGCGACCTCCTGTAACCAATATCACTCCCCGTCTCGGATCACTCTCCGTGATCGCCGTCCAGACCGGTACATCCCCCTGGACAGGGCTGTGTGTCGTGGGTGTGCATGTCGTGATCTAGGGCAACCTTGTAGGTGAGAGGATGGAGGACGGCGGTCGAAGCCGGGACGAAAGTTCTTTTTACGGCCGGTTGCGCCTACGATCCTCAGCGGACTGTTCCGGCATCTCAGGAGAACGACGTGCGCTTGCGTCTCACGCCGCGTGAGGACAGCTTCTACGACATGTTCGCCGATTCGGCGAACAACCTGGTCACCGGCGCCAGGCTGCTCGTGGAGCTCATCAGCGACGGCACTGACCGGGAAGCGATCGCGGAGAAGATGCGCGCCTGCGAGCACGCTGGCGACGAGGCGACCCACGCGATCATGCGGCGGCTGAACGAAACGTTCATCACGCCGTTCGACCGCGAGGACATCTACCGGCTCGCCTCCCAGATCGACGACGTGATGGACGAGATGGAGGAAGCCGCCGACCTGGTCGTGCTCTACAAGATCGACGAGTTCCCGAAGGAGATCGTGCACCAGGTCGAGGTCCTGGAGCGCGCCGCCGAGCTCACCGCCGAGGCGATGCCCCGGCTGCGCTCGATGAAGGAGCTCAACGAGTACTGGATCGAGATCAACCGGCTGGAGAACGAGGGCGACCGGGTCTACCGGAAGCTGCTGGCCAAGCTGTTCTCGGGCGAGTACGACACCCTCACCGTCCTGAAGCTGAAGCAGATCATCGACCGGCTGGAGGAGGCGGCGGACGCGTTCGAGCACGTCGCCAACACGGTCGAGACGATCGCGGTCAAGGAATCATGAGCGCTCCCGGCGACACGGGCGGCGCGGTCCTCAGCAGGGACGCGACCGTCCCCGGCGAGGAGCCGACGCTGGCCGAACAGGTCCGCCGGGGCCCGCACCGGTTCTGGTACGCCCTGCCGATCGGGCTGCTGGTCGTCATGCTGCTCGGCGTGACCGGGGTGCGGGCGGAGTCGCAGGTCGCGATGCTGCTGCTCGTCGTCCTGGTCTCGCTGGTGTTCGACTACACCAACGGCTTCCACGACGCGGCGAACGCGATCGCCACGGCGATCTCGACGCGCGCCCTCACACCGCGCGTCGCGCTGCTGATGGCGGCCGTGATGAACATGCTGGGCGCGCTGCTCGGCGTCCAGGTGGCCAAGACGGTCAGCGAGGTGATCACCCCGCCGACGGGGCTGCACGGGCTGACCGTGGTCGCGGCGGGCGTGATCGGCGCGATCGCCTGGAACCTGATCACCTGGTACTTCGGGCTGCCCTCGTCGTCCTCGCACGCCCTCATCGGCGGCGTGGTCGGCGCGGGGCTCGCCTCGGCGTCCTCGGTGGCCTGGGCGAAGGTGGTCGACAAGGTCGCCATCCCGATGGTGATCTCGCCGATCGTCGGGTTCGTCGCCGCCTACGGCGTGATGCTGGCCATCTTGTGGATCTTCCGGAAGAAGAACCCCAGCAAGGTCGGCCGCCGGTTCCGCATCGCGCAGACGCTCTCCGCCGCGTCCCTCGCCCTCGGGCACGGCCTCCAGGACGCGCAGAAGACGATGGGCATCATCGTCCTCGCGCTGGTCACCACGGGCCACTCGGACGGCAAGGGCGTGCCGTGGTGGGTCATCGTGCTCTGCGCGGGCGCGCTGTCGGCCGGGACCTACGCGGGCGGCTGGCGCATCATGCGCACGCTCGGCCGCAAGGTCATCGAGGTCGATCCGCCGAAGGGGTTCGCCGCCGAGGCGACCGCCTCGGTCATCCTGTACCTGACCGCGTACATCTGGCACGCTCCAATCTCCACCACGCACACGATCACCGCCTCGATCATGGGTGTGGGCGCGACCAAGCGGCTGTCGGCCGTGCGCTGGGGCATCGCCGGCAACATCGTGGTCGCGTGGGTGCTGACGATGCCCGCCGCCGCGATCGTGGCCGCGGTCGTCTACTACATCGTGCACTTCTTCGGAGCCTGACCCGGGTCCCGCGGATCGCGAACGCGAGAGGGCCGTCCCCGGCTGGGGACGGCCCTCGTTCGCTCTCTCCGCCGGTCCTACTTGCCGGAGATGCGGTCCAGCGGGGGCGGGCTGACGGGCGAGTGGGAGCCGAAGTAGCTCACCAGCGCGTCCAGGTCGATCGGGCCGAGCACCTGGTCCTTGCCCTGGGTGAAGACGGTGAAGCCGTCGCCGCCGCCGAGCAGGAAGTTGTTCGCGGCGATCCGGTAGGACGCGGCCGGGTCGACGGGCTTGCCGTCGATGGTGATGGCCGAGACGCGGTCGCCGATCGGCCGGCTGCTGTCGATGGTGAAGTGCAGGCCGGCGGACGGCTGCAGGATCTTGGTGCCCGCGCTCGTCCACTGCTGCTCGAGCACGGCGTCCAGCTGCGCGCCGGTCAGCGTCGTCACGCCGGTGACGTTGCTGAACGGCTGGACGGCGAACGCGTCGCCGTAGGTGACGACGCCGCCGTTCTTGTAGTCCAGGTCGGTGCGGACGCCGCCGGGGTTGGTGACGGCGACCTGCGCCCCCTTGTCCCTGACGGCTTCGAGCTGCGCGTCGGCGATCACGTCGCCGAGCGGGGTCTCACCGGCCGGGCTGGCCGTGCGGTCGAGCTTGGCGGTGATCGTGCCGATCTTCCGGTCGGCGATCGTCGCGACCTTGTCCTTCCAGTACTGGACGAACTTCGCGGTGCCGTCGTCCGTCAGGTCGCGGGTGACGACGTGGTTGACGCCCTTCATGGACGACCGGACGATGTCGTCGCGCTTCCGGTCCACCTGGAGGTCGACCTGCGTGATCACGCGGCCGAAGGACGAGCCGGACGAGTACAGCCGCGGCTGCCCGTTCGGGTCCTTGACCGTGCAGACGTACTGCTGGTGGGTGTGCCCGGAGAGGACGACGTCGATGTCGGGGTCGGCCTCGGCGGCGATGCGGGTGCCCGCGCCCGGCACGACGCCGCAGTCGTTCGGCTTGGCGTCCTTGACCACCTGGTCGCCCTCGTGGACGAGCAGGACCATCGCGTGCACGCCGCGCTTCCTCAGCTCGCGCGCGGACCGGTTGGCCGCGGCGACCTCGTCGTCGAACTTCAGGCCCTTGATGCCGTCCGCGGTGACGATGGTCGGCGTGGTCTTGGTGACGACGCCGATGATGCCGACCCGGACGCCGTTGATCTTCCGGATCGTCCACGGCTTGATGGCCGGCTTGCTCGTCGCCTCGCTGAGCACGTTGGCCCCGAGGTAGTCGAACTTCGCGCCCCTCCAGGGGCCCGCGGGGGAGCAGCCGTCGACGGGGTGGCAGCCGCCGTTCTGGATGCGCTTCAGCTCGGCCAGGCCCTCGTCGAACTCGTGGTTGCCCACGGCGGAGGCGGTCAGGCCGATGTTCCCCATGAACTGCACGGACGGCTCGTCGTGGTAGGCCGCGGAGATCAGCGGGGAGGCGCCGATGAGGTCGCCCTGGGCGACCTTCAGGGTGTTGCGGTCGGTGAGGCGCTTGATGTGCGCGGCGACGTGGGCCGCGCCTCCCGCGAGGACGGGCTTGCCGTCGTCACCGATGGTCGAGGCGGAGTTGCCGGTGGGCGGCTCCAGGTTCCCGTGGAAGTCGTTGAGGGCCAGCAGCCGCACGGGCACGGTCCTGCCGCGGCCGTGCGACGGCGCCGCCCCGGCGGGCTGCGCCGCGATCGCGGTCACCGCCACCGCGGCGGTCACCGCGGCCAGTGTGAGACGAGGTCGGATCATGGCTCGGGAACCTAACCAAACCGGGCGTCGCGGTCCATACGCCCCAATGACGGTTTCGTGACGTTTTGTCTAGGACGCCGCCGGCGCCTTGTCCATGACTCCGCCGGCACGTTGTCCAGGGCGCCGCCGGCACGCCGCGGTGGCCGTCCGGCCGGGTCCGTCCCTCCGCTCCGGCCGGTTCCGGACGCGCCCCGCTCGCCTAGGCTGTGATCATGACGGAGTCGCAGATCGCCGAGCTGGTCGAGACCGCCACCGCGCGGGACGGCGTCAACCCCCTCTCCGAGCACGCGCTGCTCGCCCTGAAGGCCGGCCGCACCGGAGTGGTCGTCCGGGAGAACGACACGGTCGTCGGCTACGCCCACCTCGACCCCGCCACCGACGACGAGCCCGCCTCCGGCGAGCTGGTCGTCCACCCCGAGCACCGGCGGCGCGGCTTCGGCCGGCGGCTGCTGCGCGAGCTCAAGGAGCGGGCGGACGGCCCGCTGCGCGTCTGGGCGCACGGCGACCTGCCCGCCGCCGCGCGGCTGGCCGAGTCCGAGGGGATGAGGCGCGGCCGCGTGCTCTTCCAGATGCGCCGGTCGGCCGACGACCCGATGCTCGACGTGCCCCCGCCGTCCGGCGTCACCGTGCGCGCCTTCGAGCCCGGCCGCGACGAGGAGGCCTGGCTGGAGGTCAACGCCCGCGCCTTCGCCTCCCACCCCGAGCAGGGCCAGTGGACGCTGGAGGACCTGCGCGCCCGCGAGGCCGAGTCCTGGTTCGACCCGGAGGGCTTCTTCCTGGCCGAGCGGGACGGCCGGCTGGTCGGCTTCCACTGGACGAAGATCCACCCGGACGGCCTGGGCGAGGTCTACGTCGTGGGCGTCGACCCGTCCGCGCAGGGGCTCGGCCTCGGCCGCGTGCTGACCCTCACCGGGCTGCACCACCTGCGCGACCGGGGCGTCCCGGCGATCCTGCTGTACGTGGACGAGGACAACCCGTCGGCGCTGCACCTGTACGAGAGGCTCGGCTTCGCCCGCTACGCCGTGGACGTGATGTACGCGACCTGACCCCGGGCACTGGCACTGGCACGGGCGGAGTGTCTTCCCGGTTTTCCAGCGCGGGCGGACGGAACCTGCCAGGCTTCTCGACCAAATGATCACTTGGGCGAGGCCGGCCGCCGGGGACGCGGTCCAGTGGTCGCGGCGGGCCGTGGGCATGGGGCCGCGCGCGGACGTCCCCTTCGCGCTGCTCCTGGTCGCCGGTACCGCGCTGCGCGCGCTCGCGATCGCCGGGTACCGGCCGGTGCTGTGGTTCAACGACGCCTACGACTACGTCCGGATCGGGCTGTCGCCGTTCGCGCACCCGCTGCGTCCGCAGGGGTACGGGCTGGCGTTGTGGCTGCTCAGGCCGCTGCACAGCCTGACGACGGTCGTCGCGCTCCAGCACGTGCTGGTGCTCGTCGTCGCGATCGCCGCCTACCGGCTGATGACGCGCGCGCTGGGCGTCCGCGGGCACTGGGCGGCGCTGGCCACCGCGCCGCTCCTGCTCGACCCGTACCAGGTCCAGCTCGAACACATGCCGATGTCCGACACCCTGTTCTTCGGGCTGGTGTTCGGCGCGGTGACCGTCCTGATCCGGTGCGACCCGTCCGGCGGTGGCCTCGCGCGGACGCTGGGACGGACCGGAGCGGCCGGGCTGCTGTTCGGCCTGGCGACGATCACGCGGACGGTCGGGCTGCCGCTGGTCGTCCTCGGCGTGCTGTTCCTGGCCGTCCGGTACCGGACGGCATGGTCGTGGCGCGTCCGCCTCGCCGTGCCCGCGGTGCTGCTCGCGGCCTGCGCCGTTCCCGCGGGCGCGGTCCTGCTCTGGTTCCACGCGGAGCACGGCAGGTACGCGATCGGTGAGGCCGACGGCGTCTTCTTCTGGGGGCGCACCGCCGCGTTCGCCGACTGCGAGGCGCACACCCCGCCGCCGCGGCTGCGGCGCATGTGCCCGACCAAGCCGGTGGGGCAGAGGTCGGCCTCGTCCACGCAGATCTGGGAAGCGGGATCGCCGACCGGATGGCGGCACGGCCGCCCGTTCGGTCCGGAGACGAACGAGCTCGGCCGGGACTTCGCGATCTGGGCCGTCCGCAACCAGCCCGGCGACTACGTCCGGACCGTGTCCTACGACGTGTTCGTCCGCAGCTTCGCGTGGTCGAACCCCGGGTACCCGCACCCGTGGACCGTGTCCTTCTACCGATTCCCCGAGCAGCCGCACGCGCCCCCGCACATCGACCTGATCGGCGGCGGCACGGACGAGAGCGTCTCGCGCGCCTACGAGCACGGCCCGGCGGCCACGAAGGTCGTGGAACCGTACGGCGCGGTCCTGCGCGCCTACCAGGAGCACGTCCGCACGCCGGGAACCGTGCTGGGCGTCGCGGCCCTCCTGGGCGCGGTTGGTGTGTTCCGCCGCCGGAACCCCGCCGCGTTGCCCGCGCTCCTGCTGTGGTGCACCGGCATGGTCCTGGTGGTGGTCCCACCGGCGACGGTGGACTTCGACTCCCGCTACCTGCTCCCGGCCGCGCCGTTCCTGTGCATGGCCGCCGTGACGGCCTGGCGCGCCTCGCCCCGGAAGCCCGAGGCGCCCCTGGACGCGCGCGATCCCGCCGGCATGACCGACGAGTCCGCCGCCCCGGCGATCACGTGACAAAACGATCTTCAAGGCGCACAATCGACCGATGCTGCTGGCTTACCTCGGTCTCTGCCTGCTGATCACCGTGACGCCCGGCCTGGACACGGCCGTGGTCATCCGCGGAACGCTGAAGGGCGGCTCCGGCGCCGGCCTGCGGACCGCCCTCGGCTGCGCCCTCGGGCTGTTCGTGCACGCCGTGGGCGTCGCGGTCGGCCTGGCCGGGGTGCTGCTGCGCAGCGCGGTCGCGTTCGAGGCGGTGAAACTGGCCGGGGCCGCGTTCCTCGTCTACCTGGGCGCGCGGACGCTGTGGTCGGTCCGGCGCGGGAAGGCGCCGGAGGCCGCGGGCGACGGCGAGGAGGACGCGAGCCCGCGGTTCGGGCGGATCCGCTCGCCGTTCGGCCAGGGGCTGCTGACGAACCTGACCAACCCCAAGGCGACGCTGGTCTTCCTCGCGACGCTGCCGCAGTTCGTGCCGAGCGGCGGGGCCGCCGAGACCGTGCCCGTGGCGCTCGGCCTGGCCCTGATCGCGGTGCTGTTCAGCCTCACCGGGCTGAGCCTGGTGGCGCTGGCGGTCGGGCGCGTCCGGCACCTGCTCGCGTCGCCCCGCGTCCGCCGCGCGCAGGAGGCGCTGCTCGGGACGACCCTGGTGGTGCTCGGGCTACGCGTCGCCGCCGAATGACAGCAGGGCCGTCCTGATCGCGGCGAGCATCCCGTCCTCCGATCCGTCGTGCCCGGCGCGCACCATCGTCAGCTCGCTGCCCGGCCAGGCCCGCGCGAGGTTCCACGGGACGTCGGGTGAGCTGCTCACGTCCAGGCTGCCGTGGACGAGCGTCCCGGGGATCCCGGCCAGCCGGGACGCGCCGCGCAGCAGTTCGTCCTCGCCCATGAAGGCCGCGTTCTTCCAGTAGTGGGTGACGAGCCGGGCGAAGCACAGCCGGAACTCGGGGTCCTCGTAGCGGGCGCTCCTGCGGAAGCCGGTCGCGAAGCCCATGTGGGTGTCCTCCCACGTGCACCAGTCGCGTGCCGCCTTGTCCCGCAGCCCGGGATCGGGGGAGTGCAGGAGCCGCGAGTAGGCGGCGGCGAGGTTCCCGTCGCGGTCGGCCTCGGGGACGCCGTCGCGGAACGCCTCCCAGCGGCCGGGGAAGAGCCGTGCGACGCCGCGGGTGATCCACTCGACCTCGCGGTGCGTCGTCGTGACCACGGAGAACAGGGCCATGCCGGTGACCCGCTCGGGGTGGGCCTCGGCGTAGGCGAGGGCCAGGGTGCTGCCCCAGGAGCCGCCGAGGACCGTCCAGCGGTCGATGCCGAGGTGCTCGCGGAGCCGTTCGATGTCGGCGACCAGGTGCGGGGTGGTGTTGGCGCTCAGGTCGATGTCCGGCTCGGCCGCGTGCGGCAGGCTCCAGCCGCAGTTGCGCTGGTCCAGCAGGACGACGCGGTGGACGTCCAGGTCGAAGAAGGTCAGCCACCCGTCGTCGCAGCCCGAGCCCGGGCCGCCGTGCAGGACGATCGCGGGGCGGCCGTTGGGACTTCCGTGGGCTTCCCAGTGGAGAAGGTTTCCGTCGGTGGTGGGGAGATGCGGCATGCCCTCATGCTGCCGGAACGCCGGTGGCGCAGGGGATGACCTGCGGCGTTAACCCCCTGTCCATGGCCTGTCGAGGCATTCTTCCTGGTTGTTGAAGTTTGAGTTCATTTGCCGTTCACCTGGATCGGGGCGTCCGGACACTTCGCCCGCATAGCTTCACATTCGACGGTGAGCCCACTACCTGGACAAACGTCCAAACCCCTCCGGTCGGGACACCGCTGACGACGTTAGAGGAGACCTTGCGGTGAAGAACGGTTCTCGGCTGGCCGCCCTGGGCGGTGTCGTGGTGGCGGGCGCCCTCGCGCTGAGCGCCTGCGGCAGCGACGACAACTCCGGCTCCAGCGCGAGCGAGGCCCCGAAGGGCAACATCGACTGCGCCAAGGGCACGGTCAACGCCGCCGGATCCAGCGCCCAGAAGAACGCCATCGAGGAGTGGACCAAGCTCTTCGCGGCCAAGTGCGCGGGCGCCAACCTGAACTACAACCCGGCCGGGTCGGGCGCGGGCATCCAGTCCTTCACCTCCGGCCAGGTCTCGTTCGCCGGCTCGGACTCGGCGCTCAAGCCCGCCGAGGTCACGGCCGCGCAGAAGCGCTGCCAGGGCGCCCCGGCGCTGAACCTGCCGATGGTCGTCGGCCCGATCGGCGTGGTCTACAACGTGGACGGCGCCGACTCGCTGAAGCTGTCCCCCGAGACGGTCGCGGGCATCTTCGCCGGCAAGATCAAGACCTGGGACGACCCGGCGATCACCAAGGAGAACGCGGGCGTCAAGCTGTCCGGCCAGATCAAGCCGATCTTCCGCGCGGACGAGTCCGGCACCACCGAGAACTTCACCAAGTACCTCAAGGCCACCGCCCCCGGCGCGTGGACCTGGGAGCCGGCCAAGAAGTGGCCGAACGGCGTGGGCCAGGGCGCGACCAAGTCCGACGGCGTGTCCGCGCAGGTCAAGAGCACCAAGGGCTCGATCTCCTACGTGGAGCTGTCGTTCGCGACCAACAACGGCCTGAAGACCGCCGACATCAAGAACGGCGCCGGCGAGTACACCAAGCTCTCCCCGGACACCGCCTCCAAGGCCGTCGCGGGCGCGAAGGTCGTCGGCACCGGCGACGACGTGGCGCTGAAGATCGACTACACCACCAAGGAGCCGGGCGCCTACCCGATCGTCCTGGTGACCTACGAGATCGCCTGCCAGAAGGGCCTCCCGGCCGACCAGGCGAAGTTCGTCAAGTCCTTCCTGACCTACACCTCCAGCGCGGACGGTCAGAAGATCCTCACCAACCTGGGCTACGCGCCGCTGCCCGACAGCGTGCTCACCAAGGTCCAGGCGTCCGTGAAGGGCCTGTCCTGACCCCCGAGGTCCCCGAGTCCGGCAGCCCCCTCGCCAGCACCGCTGGCCAGGGGGCTACCCCCGGTTCACCGCACGTTCCCACCCCACCAGGAGGGTTCCCCGTGAGCACTCAGTCCGGCGTCGACTCCGGCGTCGACTCGGCGGCCCGCGCGCGCGGCCGCGCCGCAGGCCGGCCGATGAGCACCGGCCGGGCCGGCGACAGGATCTTCGCCGGGGCCGCCCGCGGCTCCGGCATCCTGGTCCTGGCGATCATGGCCGCGATCGCGGTCTTCCTCGTCTGGAAGGCGATCCCGGCGCTCCAGGCCAACAAGGCGAACTTCCTCACCTCGCAGGACTGGAACCCGAACGCGACGCCGGCGAGGTTCGGCATCGTCCAGCTCGCGTTCGGCACGGTCGTGTCGTCGGCGCTGGCGCTGATCATGGCCACGCCGGTCGCGATCGGCATCGCGCTGTTCATCGCCTTCTACTCGCCGCGCAAGGTCGCCTCCGGCCTCGGCTACGTCGTGGACCTGCTCGCGGCCGTCCCGTCGATCGTGTACGGCCTGTGGGGGCTGCTCGTCCTCGCGCCCAACATGGAGGGGTTCAGCAAGGGCCTCAACGGCGTGCTCGGCTGGATCCCGTTCTTCGGCGGCGACAGCCCCGGCAAGAACTCGATCTTCACCGCCTCGGTGGTGCTGGCGATCATGATCCTGCCGATCATCTCGTCCATCTCCCGCGAGGTGTTCCTGCAGGTCCCGCGCGCGAACGTGGAGGCGGCGCTCGCCCTCGGCGCGACCCGCTGGGAGATGATCCGGCTGGCGGTGCTGCCCTACGGCCGGTCCGGCGTGATCGGCGCGTCCATGCTCGGCCTCGGCCGCGCGATGGGCGAGACGATCGCCGTCGCGATGGTGCTGACCTTCGCGCCCGGCGTGAACATCCACCTGCTGGAGGACGGCGGCAACACCTTCGCCGCCAACATCGCCAAGAGCTTCGGCGAGGCCACCACCACCGGGCGCGGCGCGCTGATCGCCTCCGGCCTCGTGCTCTTCGTGATCACCCTCGTCGTCAACATGGCCGCCCGGGCGGTCGTCGCCCGCCGCAAGGAGTTCGTGTGAGCAGCCCGTCCACCTCGCTCGGGTCGGTCTCGGCCGGGCGCAAGATCAAGGACCGGCTCGTCCAGGGCCTGGTCTACCTGGCGTTCGCGCTCGCGGTGATCCCGCTGCTCTCGCTGCTGTGGACGGTCGTCCAGCACGGCGCCAAGCGGTTCGACGCGGACTTCTTCGGCCACTCGATGAACGGCCTGGCGGGCAAGGACGCGGGCGGCGGCGCCTACCACGCGATCATCGGCACCCTGGAGCAGGTCCTGATCACCAGCGCCGTCGCGGTGCCGATCGCGCTGCTCGCCGCCGTCTACCTGGTCGAGTACGGCGGCCGGAGCCGCCTCGCCAAGGTGATCAGCTTCTTCGTGGACGTCATGACCGGCATCCCGTCCATCGTCGCGGGCCTGTTCGTGCTCGCGCTGTGGCTGCTGACCCTCCAGATGGGCTTCTCCGGCTTCGCCGGCGCGCTGTCGCTGGCCATCCTGATGATCCCGACGGTCATCCGGTCGGCCGAGGAGATGCTGAAGCTCGTCCCGAACGACCTGCGCGAGGCGTCCTTCGCGCTCGGCGTGCCGCGCTGGCGGACGATCTGCAAGGTCGTGCTGCCGACCGCGCTGCCCGGGATCATCACCGGCGTGATGCTCGCCGTCGCGCGCGTCATGGGCGAGACCGCCCCGCTGCTGCTGACGATCTTCATCACGAAGGCGATCAACACCGACCCCTTCACCGGCCCGCAGGGATCGCTGCCCACCTTCATCTGGGACCAGGCCGCCGACCCCAACCAGAACGCGGTCGACCGCGCCTGGACCGGCGCGCTCGTCCTGATCCTGATCATCATGCTGTTCAACCTGGTGGCGCGGCTCGTCGCGCGTGCGTACAGGCCCACCGGACGCTAGTTCACCCGAGGAGTACCAAGTCTCATGGCCAAGCGGATCGAAGTCTCGGGGCTGCACGCCTACTACGGCGGCACCCACGCCATCGAGGACATCTCGATGACGGTCGAGCCGCGCTCGGTGACGGCGTTCATCGGCCCGTCCGGCTGCGGCAAGTCCACCTTCCTGCGCACCCTCAACCGGATGCACGAGGTCATCCCCGGCGCCCGCGTCGAGGGCAAGGTCATGCTGGACGACGAGGACCTGTACGGCCCGTCGGTCGACCCGGTCGCGGTGCGCCGCACCGTCGGCATGGTCTTCCAGCGCCCCAACCCGTTCCCGACGATGTCGATCTACGACAACGTCGCTGCCGGCCTGAAGCTGAACGGCGTGCGCCGCAAGTCCCAGCTCGACGACATCGTCGAGGAGTCGCTCCAGGGCGCCAACCTCTGGGGCGAGGTCAAGGACCGCCTCGGCAAGCCCGGCGCGGGCCTGTCCGGCGGCCAGCAGCAGCGGCTCTGCATCGCCCGCGCGATCGCCGTCCAGCCCCAGGTGCTGCTGATGGACGAGCCGTGCTCGGCGCTCGACCCGATCTCCACCCTCGCCATCGAGGACCTGATCGCCAAGCTGAAGAACCAGTACACGATCGTGATCGTGACCCACAACATGCAGCAGGCCGCCCGGGTCAGCGACCGCACCGCGTTCTTCAACATCGCCGGCACCGGCAAGCCGGGCAAGCTCATCGAGATCGACGACACCTCGAAGATCTTCACCAACCCGGAGCAGAAGGCCACCGAGGACTACATCACCGGCCGCTTCGGCTGATCCCCCGCCCGCCGGACCCGTCAGGCCAGTGCCGTGACGCCGCAGCGGGCGGCCTCCGCGAACCTCGCGGGTCGAGCGGGACCGCCGGCGAGCGCCGATGGCGAATCCGATATCCGCCCAGGTCAGTGGGCGGCTATCGGGTTGTAGACGCAGGACGCGGTGCGGTGGCCGCCGGTGGCGGCGGCCGTCTTGGCGACCTTGCCGTCGATGGTGATCCGGCAGCTCACGGTCCCCGCCGCCGCGTCGTTCCGGACGTCGACCCGGACGAAGTCCAGCCCGCTCAGGTCCCGCCGCTCGCGCTTGCGCCAGGGCAGCGCCGCCTGGACGGAGGAGGCGTTGGCCTCGCCGAAGGAGTAGGTGACGCCGGCCGACGCGGGGCCGCCCGTCCCCTCGGCCTCCAGGAGGATGTCGGCGTTCTCCGTCCGGTGGCTGTGGTCGGCGACTCCGGCGAGCAGCGCGATCCCGCCGCCCGCCAGCAGGCCGAGGACGCCGAGGACGAGTCCCGCGACGGCCAGCCCGCGCCCGCTCTGCCCCTTCCTCCTGATCCGGGGCAGGGCGATCGCGCCGCAGACGATGGCGAGCAGGCTGCCCGCGCCGCACAGCCACAGGATGCTGAAGATCAGCGACGCGACCGCCCAGCCGCTCGTCCCGCCCGTCCGCCCGGACGGGTCGGGCGGCGGGTTCCGCTCGGACATGGGACCCCCAGGGACCGACAGTGGGGGACACCGGACTCATGCCCTCTGACCTGGGAATCCATGCCGCGGGCCGGGAACGCCGATTCGGCGGGCGGTCAGGCGCGGGTGCGGGTCTTCTCCTCGTCGCCCGGGCGGTGGTCGGGGACGAAGCGGTAGCCGACGTTGCGGACCGTCCCGATGAGCGACTCGTACTCGGCGCCGAGCTTCGCGCGGAGGCGGCGGACGTGGACGTCCACGGTGCGGGTGCCGCCGAAGTAGTCGTAGCCCCAGACCTCCTGCAGCAGCTGGGCGCGGGTGAAGACGCGGCCGGGGTGCTGGGCCAGGTACTTCAGGAGCTCGAACTCCTTGAAGGTGAGGTCGAGGACGCGGCCGCGCAGGCGGGCGGTGTAGGTGGCCTCGTCGATGGTGAGCTCCCCGCTGCGGATCTCGCCGGGGACCTCCTCGGTGTCGGCGGCGGCGGCGCGGCCGACGGCCAGCCGCAGCCGGGCCTCCACCTCGGCGGGCCCGGCGGTCTGCAGCAGCACGTCGTCCAGGCCCCACTCGGGGCTGAGCGCGGCGAGGCCGCCCTCGGTGACGACGGCGAGCAGCGGGCAGTCGAGTCCCGTGGTGCGCAGCAGCCGGCACAGGCTCTTGGCCTGGACGAGGTCGCGGCGGGCGTCCACCAGCACGACGTCGGCCGGCGGGGCGTCGATGAGCGCGGCCCCCTCGGCGGGCGCGACGCGCACCCGGTGCAGCAGGAGGCCCAGTGCGGGCAGGATCTCGTCGGACGGTTCCAACGCGTTGGTCAGCAGGAGCAAGCTGCTCAAGTGCCGCCTCCTCGCCCTGAAAAGAGGTAGAGACCCGGACGGCTCGGCTGCGAGCCGCGTGGTACGTGGCCGGCTCGTCGCGCGAGCTCCTGGCCACGTCGCCCGGATCCCTTCGTCATCGAGCATATACAACGCGTCCCGGACGGCAACGGCCGGTTCGGTCAGTGCCCGCTTTCTGGCAGGGTGAGGAGCATGGCGAAGGGAATGATCCGGTACTGGGCGGCGGCCAAGGCCGCGGCGGGCGCCGCGGAGGAGCCGTACGACGCGGCGACCCTCGCGGACGCGCTCGCGTCGGCCCTGGCCACCAGGGGCGGCGAGTTCGCGCGGGTCGTGTCGCGCAGCTCGTTCCTCGTCGACGGCGCGCCGGTCGGCTCCCGTCCGCACGCGGACGTCGAGCTTCCCGAGGGCGGCGTCGTCGAGGTGCTGCCGCCGTTCGCCGGAGGGTGACGCATACCACTGCGGACGTCGTGCTCTCCCCGGCCGCGGACGGCCGTGACGGGGGTCACCCGAACCCGGGGGATCGCTCCGCAGGGTGACGCCGCCCCCGGCCGCCCCCACTACTGTGTGGCGACCGACTCGCGGCGATCTCGCCGGTGTCCGCGACCCGAAGGAGAACGATGCGCAAGTTCCTGCTGGTGGTGCTCATCCTGCTCGTCGTGGGGCTGGTGGCCGCCGACCGGATCGGCGTGCGGGTCGCGGAGAGGGAGATCGGCAAGCAGGTCGCGGCGCAGTACAACCTGGCCGAGCGGCCCGACGTGACGATCCACGGCATCCCGTTCCTGACCCAGGCCGTCCAGGGCGAGTACGACCAGATCGACGTCGGCATCGGCGACTGGACGCAGCAGGGGATCACCGTGCACGACGTCAAGGTCGAGATGCGCGGCGTGGACGCGCCGCTGGACCAGGTCGCCGGCGGGAACGCCGACAGCGTCACCGCCCGCACCGCCACGGCGTCCGCCGTGCTGCCGTTCGACGTGATCAAGTCGCGCGCGCCGAAGGAGGTCAAGGCCGTCCGGGCGAAGGGTGAGAACCTGGAGGTCGACATGGCCGGGCAGGTGCTGGCGTTCACCCTGAACGGCACGGCCGAGCTGTCGGTCAAGCCGTCCCGGCGGGGCATCGCGATCACGCCGGTCAAGGTCAGCACGAGCGGGATCACGGTGCCGCTGGACACCGTCCGCGACCGCCTGACCTGGTTCGTGCCGATCACCGACCTGCCGGTCGGGTCGCGGATCAAGCAGATCCAGGTGACCCCGGAGGGCCTCAAGGTCGCCGCGACCGCCGACAACGTCAAGCTCGGACAGCTCCAGCAGACGACCCGGTAGGGCTTGCCGCGGCGGGTCCGGACAGAAATGTGCGACTCGTCCGCGCGGCGGTGAACCGGGGACGCGCCCCGCACGTGCTGTCTATGTGGGTGCCACCGCGGACGAACGCCTACTGCGCGCCCTTTACCGGGAGCACGGCGGTCCGCTTCTCGGATACGTCCTGCGGCTGACGGGCGGGGACCGTCCTCAGGCCGAGGACGTCGTGCAGGAGACGCTGCTGCGCGCCTGGCGGCACCCCGAGGCGCTGTCCGGACGGCCCGTCCGGCCGTGGCTGTTCACCGTCGCCCGGAACCTGGTGGTGGACGCGCACCGCGCCCGCCGCGCCCGCCCCCAGGAGACCGGCATCGACGAGCAGGTGGTCGGCACGCCCGGCGCGGACGACATCGACCGGGCGCTGGAGTCCTGGACGGTCGCCGAGGCGCTGTCCGACCTGAGCCCGAGCCACCGGGCCGTGCTCGTCGAGACCTTCTACCAGGGCCGGTCGGTGGCCGAGGCGGCCCACGCCCTCGGCATCCCGCCCGGCACGGTGAAGTCGCGCACCTACTACGCCCTGCGGGCGCTCAGACTCGCACTGGAGGAGCGGGGGCTGGCGCCGTGACCGACTGCGGAGAGGTGCGCACCGCGCTGGGCGTCTACGTCCTCGGCGCGATCGACCCGCCCGAGCGCGCCCGGGTGGACGGGCACCTGACGTCCTGCCCGGCCTGCCGGGACGAGCTGGCCGCGCTCGCCGGGCTGCCCGCGCTGCTCGGCCGGGTGGACCCGGGGCAGATCGGCGC
>NZ_JBFAOF010000047.1:0-19039 GCF_040675125.1 Spirillospora sp. NPDC049652
GCGCGGGCGTGCTGCGCGGCTGCCTGGACTCGATCCCGGGCGGCGCGGAAGGGACCCTGCTGCGGGCGGTCGTCGTGGTCGACAACGCCTCGCGGGACGACACGACCCGCATCGCCGAGGACGCGGCGGCCGAACTGCCGCTGCGAGTGATCGGGACGGGCCGGAACGCCGGCTACTCGGCCGCGATCAACGCCGGAACCGCCGTGCTCGACCTCGACGACCTGGACGCGGTGTTCGTCATGAACCCCGACTGCCGCTTCCAGAACGGCGCGCTCGCCGTGCTGGCCGGGGCGCTCGCTGAGGCTCCCGGGCGCGGCATCGCGGTCCCGCGCCTGCTCCATCCGGACGGTCGGATGCAGCCGTCGCTGTTCCGGCGGCCGAGTGTGCGGCGCGTCTGGTTGGACGCGCTCCTCGGCGGCCGCCGGTCCCGCTGGGGCGAGAAGATCACCGAAGCGTCCGCCTACACGCGCGCGCACGAGGTGGACTGGGCGACGGGCGCGGCGCAGTTACTCTCGGTGGAGACGATCCGGCGGGTCGGTCCCTGGGACGAGTCGTTCCTGCTCTACAGCGAAGAGACCGACTACGCGCTGCGCGCCGCCGATGTGGGGCTGGCCACCTGGTTCGAGCCGTCCGCCGGGGTGACGCACCTGGGCGGCGAGTCGGACACCAGTCCGATGCTGTACTCGCTGCTCACCGTCAATCGGGTGCGTCTGTTCAAGCAGCGTCGCGGGACGCTCGCCGCCGTCCCCTTCTTCCTGGGCATCACTCTGGGCGAGCTGCTGCGGGCCCTCGCCGGGCGCCGCACCTCGCGGGCCGCTCTGGCCGCGCTTCTGCTTCCGTCCCATCGGATCCGGGAGCTGAAGGCTTGATGACTTCCGGTTCCGGGGCCGACTTTGGGCTGCGCATTACCGGGTTCGACGCCCTGCGCCAGGCCGAGCTGTCCGCCTGGCACGCGCTGCGAGCAGCGGACGCGCGCTACGACAGCCCCTACTTTCATCCCGCTTTCGCGGCTGCCGTCCACACGTTGGGACGGCCCGTCACGGTCGCGGTGGCGAGTGGCGGCGAGCAGATCACCGGGATCTTCGCGCTGCATCGCGACGGCACGGTCGCACGCCCGGTCGGCTGGCCCGGCGCGGACTTCCAGGGCCCGGTCACGGCCGCCGGCACGCCGTTCCCGGTGGCATCGCTGGTCTCGGGGACGAGCGTCCGGACGCTGGAGTTCGACCACCTGCTGGACGGCTCGCCCGAGTTCGCGCCCTGGACCGAGTCGCGGCGGCCGTCGCCGTTCCTCGACGTCAGCGGCGGCCTGGACGGCTACCTCGGCCGCGCGTCCCGCAGCGGCCGGGACAACATGTCGCAGGCCCGGCGCCGCACCCGCAAGGCCGAACGGACCCTCGGGGCGGTCACCTTCGAGGCCGACGCGTTCGACCCGGGCGCGCTGGACGAGCTGATCGAGCTGAAGCGGGGCCAGTACGCCGCCACGAACGCCCGCGACTACTTCGCCGAGCCGTCCCGGCGCGAGCTGCTGCACCTCCTCATGCGCGCGCGCAAGGACGACGGGCTGCGGAAGTACGCGAGGACATCGGCGGACGACTTCGGTGGGGTCCTGTCGGTCGTCCGCGCCGGACCGCATCTGCTCGCGGCGCATTTCGGTCTGCGGTCCGAGGGCGTCCTGCACTGGTGGTTTCCGGTGTACGACCCGGCGCACGCGGCGTTCGCGCCGGGCTGGATCCTGCTCCGCGAGCTGGTCGCCGCCGCGCCGGAACTCGGCGTCACCCGCATCGACCTGGGGCGGGGCGAGGACGAGTACAAACGCCGCGCCAAGACCGGCGAGACGTACGTGTGCCAGGGGGCGGTGCTGCGCGGGCCGGTCGCGCGCGCCGTCCGGCGCGTCCGGAACAACGCCGTTGGCACCGCCCGGAATTCGTTGCGCGACACCCGGTTGGCTCCCGCTCTCCGCCGGGCCCGCCGCGCACTGGAGACCGCCCGTCAGCGCGAGGACGGTCCCCGATGAACCCGCCGAACGATCCACCCCGCACTCCACCCCGCATTCCACCCCGCACTCTCCGTCCCTCACCCGCCCGGCGCCCGGGGGCGCCGGCTCACCCCCCTGGATGCGTGAGCTTTGGCTGTTCACGGCGACAAGAGCGGCGAGCGCCCGGTCCGGCGGACACCCGCCCGGCGACGCGCCCTGATCCTGGTAGAGAACCTGTCCGTCCCGTTCGACCGGCGGGTCTGGCAGGAGAGCACGGTGCTGCGCGACGCGGGCTGGGAGGTGCACGTCATCTGCCCGCAGGGCGCGAAGAACGACACCGAGCGTGAGGCGTTCATCGACGGCGTCGCGATCCACCGCTATCCGCTGGACGCGGCGAGCGGCGGCCCGCGCGGCTACCTCACCGAGTACTCGACGGCGCTCTGGCACACCGCCCGGATCGCGCGGCGGCTCGTCCGCGAGCACGGCCCCTTCCACGTCGTGCACGCCTGCAACCCGCCCGACCTGCTGTTCCTCGTGGCGCGCATGCTGCGGAGGCACGGCACGCGGTTCATCTTCGACCAGCACGACCTGGTGCCGGAGCTGTACCTGTCGAGGTTCGGACGCGGCGAGGACTTCCTCTACCGGTGCGTCCGGCGGGTGGAGCGCGCGACCTACGACACGGCGGACGTCGTCATCGTCACTAACGAGAGCTATCGGGAGATCGCCCTAGCACGAGGCGAGAAGCGTCCCGAGGACGTGTTCGTCGTGCGCAGCGCCCCGGCGACGGACCGTTTCCGGCCCGTCCCGCAGCAGAACGACCTGAAGCGCGGCAAGAAGCACCTGCTCGTGTACCTGGGTGTCATGGGCCCGCAGGACGGCGTGGACTACGCGCTGCGGTCGCTGACCAAACTCCGTGACGAACTGGGCCGCGACGACTGGCACGCCGCGTTCCTGGGCGACGGAGACATGTTCGAGCCCCTCGTCCGGATGGTCGGCGACCTCGGCTTGGAGGACCGGGTCGAGTTCCCGGGGCGCGTCCTGGACGACCGTCTGCTTCCGTACCTGTCCACCGCCGACGTGTGCCTCGCGCCCGATCCGTACAGTCCGCTCAACGACCGTTCGACGATGAACAAGGTCATGGAGTACATGGCCATGTCCCGGCCTACCGTCTCGTTCGATCTGCACGAGTCACGCGTGTCCGCTGGGGACGCGGCCCTGTACGCGCCCTGCGACGACGAATCGGCGTTCGCCAAGCTCATCTCTCAGCTTCTGGACGACCCGGCAGAACGCGCGCGCATGGGAGAAGTGGGCCGCGAACGCGTCGCCGGTCCGCTCTCCTGGGACCACTCCCAGAAAGCGCTGCTGGCGGCCTACGATGCGGCGTGCGCCCCGGAGCGGATGCGTCGCGCCTCCCTGCCCCGCCGCGTGACGCGAGACCTGAACCGCCGCCTGACCCGCCGCACGGACAAGGAGGGCTCGTGAAGCAGACGTTGCGCAGCCGCTTCGTCGAAGGGCCCGACTCGCTCGGCGCGAAAGCCCGCAGGCGGCGGTGGGACATGTTCCGCCAGGCCTTCCCCGGCCTTGACGCGATGTCGGTGATCGACCTCGGCGGCACCTACGAGTTCTGGGAGCGCGCTCCCGTCCACCCGGCCCGCCTGCACATCGTGAACCTGCTGGAGAAGCAGCCGGACGACCTGCCCGACGGGGTGACCGCCGAGACCGGCGACGCCTGCGACCTGCCCGCCGACCTGCTCGGACGCGGATTCGACCTGGTCGTCTCGAACTCGGTCATCGAGCACGTGGGCGGCGTCGCGCAGCGCGAGCGCTTCGCGCGCGCGGTACGCGACCTCGCCCCCCGGCACTGGGTTCAGACGCCGTACCGGTACTTCCCGGTCGAGCCGCATTGGGTGTGCCCCGGTTTCCAGTTCCTTCCCCTGAGCGCGCGGGCGCGCCTGGCCGAACGCTGGCCGCTGGTGAAGGTGAAGCCGGAGGGACGCGAGGCCGCCATAGCGGACGCGCTGGGCGTCGAGCTGCTCGGGCGGACGGAGATGGGCTACCTGTTCCCCGACTCGGAGATCCTCGGCGAGCGGTTCGCGGGCCTGGTGAAGTCCCTGATCGCCGTGAAGCGAGGTTAGGAATGGCGACTGCTGGCGTCGGTCCCCCAGCTGACGGGACGCCCCCGCCGCGCCCGCGCGAGGCCCCTGTCCAGCGCCAGCACCGCCAGATAGCAGGCGGCCTCGACGGGCCCGACCCTCCGCGCGCGCACGAGGCGAAGCAGGTCGGACGGTCCCAGCCGGGACGCGGCCACCGGCCGTCCGAGGTCTGCGAGCTGCCGGTTGCCGAGCCGGACCCGGACCCGCCTGCGCAGATGCGCCCGGACGGTCCGCGCCGGGCGTACCACCGAGGTCGCCTCGGCGACGACCACGCGCTCGTCCGGCCCGAAGGTCGCGTGGACCCAGCCGTCGTCGGCGAGCAGGCCGTCCGGCAGTGGGAACACGCGCGCGTGCGCGTCGGCGGTCAGCACGTACACGCCCGTTCCGGCGAGCCCCCTGGAGGGCTCGACGAGGGCCTCGTGCGCGCGATGGACGCGCCGCGCCACCGGGCCGGCACCGGACAGGTCGAGTACCGGCCGGGGCGCGCAGGCCAGCACTCCGGGCCGGCGGGCCGCCTCCGCCAGCGCCCGGACGCCGGCGGCATCGAGCAGGATGTCGGCGTCGGCATAGACCCGGGGGAAGACGCGCGCGGCCTCGTCGCCGAGCCGCAGCGCGTTGGCCTTGCCCGGAGTCGCCGTCTCCACGACCCTGACGCCCGCGTCCCGCGCCACCCCGACGGTGCGGTCGGTGCACGCGTTGGCGACCACCACGACGTCGAACTCCCCGGGCGCGGTCCCTTCCAGGAGCCGCGCGAGCAGGGCGGCGAGGCCCGCCTCCTCGTTGTGCGCGGGGATGACGACGCTGACGACCGGCCCTTCGGTGAGGTCCACGACATATGAGAGTAGAGCGAACCAAGCTGGACGGGATGCTGCTCTTCGTCCCCGAGCCGCACCATGACGACCGCGGCCTGTTCACCCGGACGTTCGACGCCGCCGTCGCGTCCGCGCACGGGCTGGACCCCTCGGCGTTCATCCAGGACAGCCAGTCCAGGTCACGCTATGGGACCGTCCGCGGCCTGCACGGGCGGGGCGGGCGCGGGGAGGCGAAGCTCGTGCGCTGCGCGCGGGGTGCGGTCCTCGACGTCGTGGTGGACGCCCGGCCGGGATCGTCCACCTTCGGCCAGCACGTGACCGTCCGCCTGGACGACGAGACCTTCACGACGCTGTACGTCCCGCCGGGCATGCTGCACGGCTTCCAGTCGCTCACCGCCCTGTCGGACGTCTGCTACCGCATCGACCGCGAGCACGACCCGTCCGAGGACCTGTCCGTCCGCTACGACGATCCGGAACTGGCCGTCCCGTGGCCGCTCCCCGTCGCCGCGATCAGCGACCGGGACTTGGACGCGGGCTCATGGTCCGCCCTGCGCACACGCCTGACGGCCTGACCCTGGGGGGACGCCCCTTCAGGCAGTGCGCGTGAGGCCGGAGTCGCCGCTTGCCTCGCGGTCTCGTGCGCGCGCGTTGTGAGCTGGGCCGAGTCCGCGCAGCAGGAGGAAGGTCGTCAGTGTGGCGGTGCCCGCGGCCGCGACCGCCAGGGCACGTCCGGCGACGAGGGCTCCGTGCGGCGCCAGGTCCGGATCACCGGTCAGATCCAGCGCGGTCACAGCCTCGTGACCTGCACGAACGGCGATGGCGACGGAGATCGTCACAACAATCGCGAGAAAGCCCCCAACGATCCGCCCCCCGCCGTTCGTTTCGGTTAGTGGGACCAGGAAACCGCGGCGACGGAGGACGGCGATCGTGACGCACACACCGATCATGACGATGAGCGCGCTGCCCACGGTGTCGCTCGGACGGTGCCAGCTCACCGTCACCGTCGCCGCGCCGATCCCGGCCGAGCCGAGCAGCACCGGCGGGGCCGTCCACGCCCGGCGGCGCACCGGGACGGCCAGCAGCAGCCCGCACAGCACGGCCGTCGCGACCGCCGTGTGCCCGCTGGGGAACGAGCGATCCTCCCGGCGGAAGCCGTGGGCCAGCAGGATCGGCCGGGGCAGCACCGCCTGGAGCAGCTCGGTCGCCGCGACCGTCGCGAAGATCATGGCGACGGTCGCCAGGGCGATCGCGCGGCCGCCCGTCCGGTGGCCGATCCAGCCGACCGCACCGGCCGCCAGCGCCAGCGACCCGACCGAGATCGTGTCCAGCACCGACACCACGGGCGACCCGCGGTCCGGCCACGACGCGCGCAGCACCGCGTCCTCGAACCGCTGCCCGGGCACCGTCCACACCGCGAGCGCGTACACCGCGACCAGCAGCGCGCCGCACCCGGCGGCGACGCCCATGGGAACCGCGCCGGCCCGGCCGCCCAACCCCCGAGACGCCATGCCCACCAACGTAACCAGCCCCCACGCGCCGCCGGACGCGCCCGCTGGCCACATTCAGCCGTCACCAGGGGAACCCGCCCATCGGTCTTCCCGCTGTGCTCACAATGCGACCTATGACCGAGTCGTTCGGCCGGAGCCGGGCCCTGGCGGTCGCGACGGCGGGGCTCCTCGCCCTGGGCCTCGCGGCCTGCCGGGGCAAGGACGAGGCCGCGCCCGTCCCCACCGGCGCGACATCCAGTCCCGCACCCGGCTCATCGTCCGCGAGCACCCCGCCCAGCCCCTCACCGCTGCCCTCGGTCCCCACGGCCGAGTCGACGGCGACCCCCCGTCCGGCCGGGAACGGCCGCTGCCCGGCCTATCCCACACCCGACTGCACGGGCGCGCCGCACAGCCTGGCCGCGCCGCGCAAGGTCAGGCTGAACGTCGACGGCGACGCCCTGCTGGTCAGCAAGCCCGGCACGGTCCTGGACGGCGTCCACGTCCCGGGCGACCTGGTGATCGCGGCGGACGGCGTGACCATCCGCAACAGCGTGATCGACGGCCGCGTCACCAACGACTACCAGGACGCCAACCACCCCTTCACGATCACCGACTCCACCGTGGGCCGCCCCGACCGCTGCGTCAGCGAGGACGCCGTGGGCACCGCCCGCTACCGCGCGTCCGGCCTGCTCATCCGCGGTTTCAGCCACGGCTTCAAGGTCTCCGGCGACGCGGCGAAGGGCGGCGACGTCGAGATCACCGACTCCTACGTCAAGAACTGCTCGAACGGAGCCGACCACGCCGACGGCATCCAGGTGTGGGGCGTCCGCGACGCGCGCCACCTGGTCGTCCGGCACAACACCTTCGACCAGCGCGGCGTCTCCGACTTCACCGCGCCGCTGTTCCTCGCCGACAGCGCGGGCGGCACCATCAGCGACGTCACGGTCGAAAGCAACCTCGTCGCCGGCGGCACCTACAGCATCCAGCTGAAGCACGTCGCGGGCCGCCTGGTCGTCCGGAACAACCGCATGGTCGACAAGTCCTGGTCGTACGCCCCGGTCGAGTCCTGGTGCCACGCCATCCAGTCCTGGACGGGCAACACGGTCGTCACCATCGACGCCGCCTACCGCATCACCTCCACCGTCCGCCCCCTCCCCTGCGCGAACTGACCACCCGCCAGCGCCGCACAACCCGCGTTAACCCGTGCGCGGGACGTGCAGCTAGGGCCTGTCTCGAAGCGGCCTCAGCCACGCGCGCGAACGCGCTACCTGCTCGGTGGAGCGATGCCGAAGGCGAGTGGAACCGGGCAGATCGCGAAGCGATGCCGCGTTCGCCCAGACACGGTCACGTAGCGAGCCGCCAGGCGAGCGAAGTGGGCCGAGTCTGCGAAAACACAGCCTAGGGGGAGCGGGCGGGGGTGACTCGGGCGCGGATGGCTCGGGCGGCTCGGGTGTTGCCCGCGCGGACGCGCCAGGGGACGGCCGTCGTCGGCTCCTGGTCGCGGGTGATGCGGAGCAGCGCGCCGGCGGCTCCGACCATGAGGAACGTGAGGCCGGTGATCGCCGCGAAGGACAGGAGGTCGAAGGTGACCGCGCCGACGAGCGGGGCCGCGAGCGAGGCGGTGATCGAGAGCGCGAGGTCGCGGGTCTCCAGGTCGGAGAACGCCTTGCCGCGGGCGCGCAGGGAGGAGTACATGCCGCCGAGGAACAGCAGGACGAGCGCGGTCGTGCCGAGCAGGCCGGTCTCGACCATCGACATGATGTACTGGTTGTCGAACGCGTTGTAGGCCGGGAAGTGCCAGGTCCCGTCGCCGCGGCCGAAGATCGGGTGCTTGGAGACCTCCATCGCGGCCTGCCCGTAGCGGTGCTGGCGCGCGGTGATGCTGTCGTCGGCCTGCGCGTTGGCGAACAGGTTGTAGATCGCCCGCACCAGCCCGCCCGCGATCATCAGGACGGCGATCGAGCAGGCCGCAACCACGCCCAGCGCCCGGGTCCGCATCCGCGGCGGCCAGCCGGCGAGCAGCACGAACCCGATCGCGAGCAGCGTCAGCACGCCCGACCGCGACACCGAGAACAGCATCCCGGACAGCAGCAGCAGCGCCGACCCCCACCACGGCCAGGACGGTTCGCCGGCGCGCCGGGCGCGCAGCGCGTAGTGGATCGCGAGCGGCAGCACCATCGTGCAGACGATCCCGAACTCGATCGGATGGCCCGTCGTCGCCGCCACCCGCAGCTGGCCGCCGCGCGGGACCATCGTCGGGTTGTTGTCGCTGGTGTAGCGCAGCAGCGGGAGGACCATGTACTTGGTCAGGTCGAACATGAACAGGTACTGCAGCGCGCCGACGAACGCCGCTCCCGTCCCGCCCGCGACGACCCACTTCAGCAGCGTGTCCAGCCGGTCGAGCGTCCGGACGCCGTCGCACACCGCGAGCGTCACACCGGCGAACGCGACCGCCAGCACCAGCGAGTGGTCCAGCAGGTTCCGCTCGTCGGCGGGCAGGTAGCTGCTGTTCGCCGAGCCGTAGCAGGCGAACATCGCCGCCACGTAGAACGACGCGACCGTCCGCACGGCGGTCCGTCCCTTGGCCGCGCCCGAGTGCGCGACGAACTGCGCGGCCAGCCAGGTCAGCCCCATGCCGAGCGCGACCAGGTCGGCGGGCGTCAGCGAGATGCCCGTCCCGCGTACCACCAGCCGCGCGGGCACGATGAGCGTCGCGAGCACGAACATGATCCCGAGCGTCGCCCCGTCCGCTCGCGGCGCGACCGTCCCCCGCACGGGCCCCGAGCCCCGTTTGCCTCCCGAACCCCGTATGCCTCCCGAACCCTGGCCGCGTCCCGAACCTTGGCCGCGCCCCGGGCCCCAGACGCGTCCCGAGCCCTGGCCACGTTCCGAGATGTGGACGCGTTCCGAGATGTGGACGCGTTCCGCAGTCTGGCCATGGCCGGATTCCAGTACACGTTCTGAAGGCCCGGCGCGACGTCCGGAAATCCGGTGGCCCGGGCCGGTACGGCCGCGTTCCTGCACAAGTCCGCGCGTCCCTGTCCGGCCCCCGGCATCGCGGGCCTGGCCGGGAGTCGGCGGGGCGTTGACGGTGTCCTGGTCCGGCGGACGGGCGGCACGATCGCGCCGGACGTCCTGGGCTCGGTGAGCGCCGCTTCGGCCGATCGAGAGGGGGCCTTGGTGGGGATCGTTCGAGCCGTGGACGGCGGCGTCCTGGTGGTGCGTGGGGTGGTCACCGTCGTGGGCGGGGGAGGGTCTGGGAGGCGGGTCTTCGAGGGGGGTAGTGTCGTCGGGCACGGTCAGTGCTCTCCGGCGGGCTCGGGGGTGCGGCGGGGGCGGGGCGACAGGGGTTCGGGGTCGGCGGACTCGCGGCGGCGCCGGCGGTGCTCGGCGTAGCTCTCGCCGCCGTAGGCGAGGGTCAGCGCGACGATGACGGAGAAGGCCATGAACGCCACGGCGGCGCGCTTCTTGCCCTTGCGCTGGATGACGGGTGTCGTCGGCGGCACGGCGCTGCTGATCGTGATGAAGGTGGCCGGGGGAGCGCCCAGCGAGTGCTGGCGCTCGTCCAGGACGCGCTTGGCCTCCTGCACGATCCTGGCGTTGGTGTTGTACGCGACGGACTCGGACGTGCTGTCCACCTGGATGTAGATGAACGGGCTGCCGTTGTCGAGCAGTTCGGGGTTGTTGCTGCCGTTGCCCACCTGGACCTGCGTGGCGCCGCCGGGCGGCGCGCCGATCCGCTGGCCGATCTCGGGCGAGCCGAGCATCTGGATCAGGATCGCGGCGGTCTCGCTCAGCCCCCGGTCGTAGATCAGCAGCGGGTTCCGGTTGGGCTGTTTGCGCTGGTCGACCGTGATGTCGCCGCCGTTCTTCGGGCTGGACAGCACGAGCACCGACGTCGAGACCCAGTGCGAGGGGGTCATCTCGAAGACCGCGCCCGCCATCGCGAGCGACAGCACGAACGCCGGGACGGTCAGGTACCAGCGCCGGAACAGCACCAGCAGCGTGCTCCAGAAGTCCATCGCGTCCCGTTCACCTCACCCGGGGGGCGGGGGCGTCCTCGGGGTCCCCGCCCGGCTCGCGTTCGCGCGGGTCCGCCGCTTCGGCTCCGAGGATCTCGAACGCCGCCGTCCCCTGACGTCCCTTGTCCCGCGCCGTCTCGCCATCGCGCCACGACTCGTCGTCGCCGTCCACGACACCGGCACCACTGCCACCGCCACCGCCGCTGGGGCCGTCGCCGTCACCGCCGGCCGGTGCCCCGCCAGGATGGCCGTTCTCGTCCCGTGTCGCGTCGCCGAGGCGCCAGGGTTCGCGGTCGCCCTCCACATCGCGGTCGCTTCTGAACGTCCCGGCGAATCCGCGAGTCTGTTCGCTCCCGAGCGCCTCCCGGAAACCGAGCGTCTCGCCGAGTTCCCTTTCCTGCTCGTCCCCAAAGGCCTGCTCATCCTCGCGTTCGAAGGCCGAGCCGGATTTGAGCGTGTTTCGTGAAGCGGCCTGGTCGTAGCCGCCCGAATCGTCGTCGGCGGC
Source organism: Spirillospora sp. NPDC049652 (assembly GCF_040675125.1). NCBI lineage: Bacteria > Bacillati > Actinomycetota > Actinomycetes > Streptosporangiales > Thermomonosporaceae > Spirillospora > Spirillospora sp. NPDC049652. The sequence continues at coordinate 10,955 of NZ_JBFAOF010000047.1, forward strand.
CTTTTCGTGCTCAGGCCACGGCAAGTCTTCATGTTCGCGGACCGCCTCGTGCGCGCGCGTTGGCGCGTGTCCGTAGGAACGATCCGCTGCGCGTATCGCTTCCCGGTCGCGTGCTTGTTCCTGTGCACGCGTCTGCTCGCGTTCCAGCGTCGGCTCAGGTTCGTAAGTCTTGCGCCGGGGTGTCTCGGCCGGTCCGCGAATTCCGTCGCGCTTGCCCGCCACCGCCGAGCCGAGCGCCGGATCGCCGCCGAACATCGGATAAGGGGCGGCGAATGGCTCGGTCGGCTTCTTGGAAGGACGGTCATGGACGGTGTCGGCGGGGTCGCCGTCCAGCGGAAGGCCGTAGTCCGGGACATCAGAGCCTCGGGCTTCCGACGGGCCCGATCCGTTAGGCGACAGCGGAATGGGGTGCGCGTTCCCGGCGGGAGACCCCGCCTCTTCGCCCTCCCACGCGGACGCGTCACTCCGCGCGGAACCGGCCGCCGACCGGAGCGCGCCCGGACGTCGTGCCGGACGCAGCGGCCCGGCTTCGCCGGTCGAACCGTAGTAGAAGTCGTATGGCGTCTCGGCGGCGGCCTCGCGCAGGGCGCGGCGGCGGGCGCCGAGGTAGGCGATACCGAAACCGAGGCCGACGATCGCCACGAAGGCCGCGCCGGAGAACTCCCACTTCTGGGTCATCTTCGCTTTGGGGGACGACGCCGGGACGACCTCGGTGAGCATCAGGTAGGTCTGCTTGGGCGCGCCCAGGGTGCGCTGCCGGTTCACCAGGTCGTTGCGGAGGAACTGCTCGGCGTTGTGCACGATGTCGGTGACCGCGCCCTCGTTCGTGCTCGTGACCTGCACGAAGATGAACGGGCCGGTCTGGCTGGCGGTCATGACCTTGCCATCGCTGGTGCCGTCGTTGATGACGACCTTGGTCGGGCTGCCCTTGCCCGCGCCCATCTTCGTGAGCGCCTCGTCGGTCCCGGCGGCCTGGATGAGGATGGCGGCGGACGTCTTCAGCCCGTCGTTGAACTGGAGCAGCGGGTTGGTCGTCCAGCCGGGGCGGTTCGGGTCCTCCAGGCCGCCCGCGGACGGCGTGGTGAGCACGAGCAGGCTGGACGAGACGTAGGTGACCGGCGTCAGGACGAACGCGAGCGCCGCGACGCCGAGCCCGAGCACGACGACGGGCGGCCCGATCAGCCGGTTCCGGGCAATGCCCAGGATCGTCTTCCAGAAACCCATGTGTGCCCCCGGTGTGCCCCCGCGCGGACGAGGGCGGTTCGACTTCGCCGCGTCCCCGTGTCCCGGCGAATTGATGACGCTGTCATCGTGCATCCGGGTAGTGGGGATTTCATCGGTCCAGGTGTCGCCATGGCCACTACCGGCCGGTGGAAAAGGGCTGCTCACCGGGTATCACGCCCGGTCGCGAGGCGGGCCAGTTTCCGGGCGCGGTGTTCGGCCACGCGCCGTTCCCGGCGGACCCAGGCGGCCCGGACGGCGGCGCGGGCACGGCGCCGCTGCGCGTCGGTCAGCTCCGGGGTGTTCCGCGGGTCGTCGACCCATCGGTAGACCTCCAGGAATTCCAGCGTGGTCGCGCAATGCGCCTGCCACGACGGCACTCCCAGGCGGCGGCCCAGAACGGCCGGTTTCTCGGTCTTCCAATGGCGGTGGGCGAGGACCTCGTCGACATGTCCCCACGGCCCGGCGAGGGCGAGTTTCGTGGCCATCACCTCGTCCTCGCGCAGCATGTTCCGGCGCGGGAGGGAAAGCAGCACGTCGCGGCGGAGAAGGCCGTAGAGCGGGTCGATGAGGAGGTGGCTGGAATTCAGCAGCCGCAGCATCGTCGTGAAGCGCACGAGCGGGTCGTCGGACCCGAGACCCCGCTCGGTGAAGCGGGACGTGCTGACCGCTCCGTCATCGCCCTTGTAGGACGTCTGGGAGGTGACGTTGACGAGCCGCCCGTCCTTGCCGAAGACCTCCAGCGAGCGGGACACCAGCGTCGGCTCCAGGACGTCGTCGTCGCTGACCCAGCGGAAGTACTCCCCCGACGCCAGGCGGCTCGCGCTCATGAAGTTCGGCAGGATGCCGATGTTCTCCGGCTGCCGGTGGTAGGTGACGCGCGGGTCGCGCTCGGCGAGCGCCCGGCACCGGTCCGCGGTGTCGTCGTCGGACGCGTTGTCGCAGATCAGGAACTCCAGGTCCGGGTGGTCCTGGCCGAGGACGGACCGGGCGACCCGGTCGACCCGTTCCCCGGCGTTGCGCACGGGCAGCGCGATGGTCACCAGCGGCATGGCGGTCAGCCCTCCTTGGACGTGGCGGGGATCGGGAGCCGGTGCGCGGCGCGCAGGAACGCGTCCTTCGGGACGACGAGCAGCAGGTAGGCGAGGATGCCGAGGCCGCCGGCGACGGCGAGCCGCACGGCCGCGGCCGGCGCGGCCGCCGCGGTGAGCGCGTGGTCGGCGCCGAGCACGACGGCGGCGGTGACCGCCGCGGCCAGGGCCGGACGGGCGAGCGCGGGCAGCGCCGGGGCCAGCCGGACGCCCGCCCGGTGCAGGGCGGCGAGCGCGAGCGGCAGCGCGACCGCCGCGCCGACCAGCGCGTGCGCCGCGCCGACGCCGCGGATCCCGTCCGCCCGCACGCCCGTGAGCAGGGCCGGGACGAGCACGACGACCCACGCGAGGTTCAGCCACATCGTCGCGCGGGTGCGTCCGGCGGCGGTCAGGATGTCGAACGTCAGCGACGTGATCATCCGGACGGCCATGAGGATCGCGAGGTATCCGAGCACGACCGCGCCGGGCGTCCACCGGGCGCCGTACAGGAACGCCAGCAGCGGCTCGGCGAGGGTCGCGAGCAGGACCGCCGCCGGGAACACGAACGCCAGCAGCAGCGGCAGGGTGCGGCGGACGCCGTCGGACAGCGAGTCGGGGTCGTCTCGTTCGGCGAGCCGGGAGAACGCGGCCGTGGACACGTACCGGATCGCCTGTCCGATCAGCGTCGGCACCCAGCTCGAGACGTTGAACGCGATCATGTAGTAGCCGATCGCGACCGTCCCGAGGACGTGCCCGACGATCACGTAGTCGGCGTTGAGCAGCACGGACTCGATGCCGAGGGACGCGGCGAGCGGCAGCCCGAAGCGCAGCAGCCGAGCGGCGACAGCCCGGTCGAACCCCGCCCCCGGCGGAACGTCCGCCCACTTCAGGATGAGCGCGCCCGCGACGACGGACGCGACGACCTGGCCCCACACGAAGCTGTAGGGCCCGAAGTCCGAGAGCGCGAGCACGACGGCCACCGGCGCCTGGCACACCAGTCCCGCCAGGTTCGCCTTGACGATCGTGTCCTGCCTGAACGCGCGCATGAGGGAACCGCTGCGGACGGCCGTGATGCCGTCCACGACCACCACGACGCACAGCAGCCGGATCGGTCCCGTGGCCGCGTCGCTGTGCGCGAGGTGCGCGTAGTACGGCGCCGCGAACCAGCACGCCGCGTACACCAGCGCGCTGGAGACGAACGCGAGCACGGTCGCGGTGCGCGCCATCTCTTCGAGCTTCCCGCGCCACTGCACGACCGCCGCGATGATGCCCGCGTCGTTCACATGGATGAGGAAGGCCCATGCCGCCAGGGCGATGGCGAAGACGCCGAAGTCGTTGGGGGCGAGCAATCGCGCGAGCACGAGGTTGAGCGCGAACGACCCGGCTTTGGTCCCGACCGTCCCCAGCAGGCTCCAGCTCAGCCCGCGGCGCGTCTTGGCCCCCAGCGACCGCTCGTCGGCCTGGGCGCCGTCCTCGCTCACGGGGTCGCCCGAAGCGTCGTTCAAGGCATAGCCCGAAGCATCCTTCAAGGCATCATTCGAAGCTTCGCTCAAGGCGCGTCCTGGACGCGTTCCAGCCAGATCTCCCGCCAGAAGGGGACGAACTCGCGCGGGCAGTTGAAGTTGTAGGCGCCCTCGCAGACCAGGCCCTCCAGGATGATGCAGGGGGTCTTCATGATGAGCAGCCGCCCCGTGCGCTCGTCGAGGACCCTCTCCACCCGCGCGCGCACGCGAGCCGTCTTGCCGCAGTGCCGGGCCATCTCGTTCTCGAAGCCCATGCCCCGGTTGAGCAGGTCCTTGTTGAGCGTCTTGATGATCTCGTCACGCGACTTGATGCGGACGAGCTCGCCCGGCTTGAGATCGAGGTTCTCCACCGGGGTGCGGCCGTCGAGCGCTCCCTCGAACAGGGCCCAGCGCAGCCCGTTGTTGATGAGCAGGGGCTTCGGCAGACGCGTGCGCGTGACATCCTGGTACCGGTTGTAGCCGGCGATGAGGAACGCCCTGACGGACTCGCCGACCGTGTTGTTGCCGGTGCGGACGTCCTCCACGAACTGGCCGACGTTCTTCACGCCGACGCGTTCGGGCGCGGCCCGCAACAGCTCGGTGGCCTGGCACGAGTAAAGAACCTCGCTGTCCCCAGCCGTCTCTTTGCGCGTGTTGATTTCGAGCAGGGGAAGCAGCTTGCGCATGCCCTCGTCCTGGTCGGCGGGCACCGGCTCCGGAGCGGGGCCTGGGCCGACGCGCTTCAGCCAGGCCTCCTTCCAGTAGATCGAGCACGCCGTCTGGCAGCCGCCATGGGACGCCCCGTCGCAGCGCGCCCCCGTGAGGTGGACGGCGTCCTCCATCCGGCGCATGCCGGACCGGCTGATGGTGTCGCAGAGCTTGTGCGCCACCTTGTGGACGGTCATCCGGCGCCCGCAGTACGCCAGCATCTCCGGCATGAACGGCAGGCCGTCCAGCTCGCCCCGCGCGTCGAGCGTCGCGAGGATCTCCTCCGCGCCGCGCACCTCGACGACGTCGCCGACCTTGAGGCCGGTCCTGGGCCCCTTCTCGGGCCCGGCCTTCAGCTCGGTCATGGTTCAAGCTCCTTGAGGAGTCCGGCATCGCGCAGGGCGTCGGCGGCATCGGCGACGGCGGCGAACGGGAGGTCGGATCGGCCGGCGATGTCGAGGAGGCTGTGCCCGCCGTCGGACAGGTTCAGCACCCACAGCATCGCCATCTGGGTCTGCTTGGTGTCACTGCGTCCGCCCAGGGACGCGTACAGTCCGCGGCGTCCCAACTGGGGTTCGCCATAGGGACTGAGGTTCAGGTACGTCCGGTCGCGTTCCAGCACCTGGACGGCTTCCCAGAGCGTTTCGAGGGTGTCGCCCATGGCCGCGGGGGAAACGAACGCGGGGTCGTCCCCGGACGTGTGGTACTCGGGATACCCGGCATACGGCGTGCGCGTCAGCGAGCCCACGGGAAGGTCAAAACCGGGGGAGCAGTACTGACGCTCGTCGTACCCGTAGGGGGAGAAGTCGAGAATCGTGTGCGAACGCCCCTGGAGCACATATTCGAAGGCCCGGTCTATGGACGCGTCGCCGCGACGGCTCCGCTTGTAGTGGATCTGACCCTCGTCCCCCGCGCACGCGAGGGTGAGGCCATGGGCGATGGCGTCCACACGAGAACGGTTGCGGGCCAGCCAGGTGATGGCCCCGATGGTTCCGGGCGCGAAGATGAAGCGGAAGGTGTGGCGAGGCTCGTATAGCCGCTGCGCCAGGGCGACGGCGACCGCGATCCCGGCCAGGTTGTCGTTGGCCAGGGACGGGTGGCAGAGGTGGCAGGAGACCAGCACTTCCCTATCGGTGATCCCCGGAATGACGGCTTCGCCATAGGTGAGGTGACCGTCTCCCAAGGTCGAGTCGATGAAGACCTCGAACGGACCGTCCCCCATGGACGCGCGGGTCTCCTCACTCAGGCAGAAGCCCCACGTCTCGGAGTAATAGCTCGTCCTATAGGGAACCAGGGTCGGCTGCTCGGGCAGCGTGTGCAGATGCGGCGCGAGAGCGTCCATCGTCATCGTCGCGTGCACCGGCGTGCTGTAGCCGACGACGTGCAGGTTCAGCGCCCGGAAATCGACGATGCGCTCCCCTGTCGCGACGTCCTTGATGTAGGCGTCGCGGATGTTCCATTCCCGGGGGACCGTCCAGTCGAGCACGTCCGTGCCGGTCGGCACCTCGTGCGCGCGCAGGGACGGCAGGTACTCCCCCACGATGCCGAGCGTCTGCCGGACACCGTCCCCCGTGATGCTCCGGCACAGCGGATACATCCGCCGCACCAGAGCGTGCATCTCGTCCGGTGTCATGCGCGGGTGGTCCGGAAGCCGTCGTCGAGGGTCCCGGCCTCGCGGCGGTCGGCGAGCCTGGCGAGACGCGTGAAGCGCCGGTCGAACGCCTCCTGCGTCAGTCCGTGCTCGCGGTACGCCGTGGCGAGTTCCCGGGCGCCGTCCGCGACGGACCAGGCGCAGTCGAAGCCGGGAAGCGACTCCCGGATGCGCGCGAAGTCCACCCGGTAGGACCGCGGATCACCGCCCGTCTCCCCCGTGATGACCAGCTCGGCGTCCGGGACGGCGTCCTTCACATGCTCTGCGATCTGCGCGACCTGAAGGTTGTTGCGCTCGGTCCCCACGTTGAACGCCTTCGCATGGACGGCCTCACGTGGCGCGTCCAGGACGGCCGCGAACGCGGTCGCGATATCGCGCGCGTGCACGAGCGGACGCCACGGCGTCCCGTCCGACATCACCTTCACCACCCCGGACAGCAGCGCGTGCCCGACGAGGTTGTTGAGGACGATGTCGGCGCGCAGCCGGGGCGAGAACCCGAACGCGGTCGCGTTCCGCAGCGACACAGGGGAGAAGTCGTCGTCAGCGAGCTCGAAGATGTCGTCCTCGACCCGCACCTTGGACTCGGCGTAAGGGGTCACCGGACGCAGCGGAGCGTCCTCGTTCACCAGCGCCTCACCGCTCGCGCCGTACACCGAGCATGTCGAGGCGTACAGGAAGCGCCGCACCCCGGCCTCGCGCGCGAGGCGGGCCAGCCGGGACGCGGCGTGGTGGTTGATGTCGTAGGTGATCTCCGGGCGCAGCGACCCCAGCGGGTCGTTCGACAGCGCCGCGAGGTGCACCACCGCGTCGAAACCGGCGAGCGCGTCAGCCGACACGTCGCGGAGGTCGACCGCGAGCGCGGGCGGGTCGTCCGGGGACGGCCCGAGCACGCAGTCGGCGAACAGCCCGGAGTCGAGGCCAGTGACCTCGTGCCCGGCCGCGGTCAGCACGGGCGCCATGACCGTGCCGAGGTACCCCTGGTGGCCGGTGAGCAGGACGCGCAAGGCAGCTCCTCAGAATCGGAGGGTGAGTTTGCTGGTGTGGAAGGCCTCGGCGTAGCGGTCGCCCGCCTGCACCCCGCGCACGCGCGCGAGGCCGCGGAACGTCTCGTCGTCGAACCAGGAGCGGTCGTGCTGGGAGGGGTAGCAGCGGCGCAGCAGCTCGATCTTCTCGGTGACCACGGACTCGGCCAGCGGCACGAAGACCTCGGGCTGCAGCAGGTCCGACTCCCATTTGAGGATCTCGTAGCCGAGCGTCATGTGGTCGCGGAACACGGTCGGGACGAGCTTGGCGAGGCCCCGGTGGTCCTGGTGGGCGTCGGTGGCGCACGGCGCGAGGATCAGGTCCGGGTCGCAGCCGCGCCGCACCTCCTCCAGCGCCTCCTTGGTGCGCTCCCAGTAGGCGGGCAGCCGGCCGTCCGGCATGTCGAGGACGGCCACCTCCACCCGCGCCTTGGGACAGAAGGCGTCCAGCGCCTCCCGCTCCTCGGCCTCGCGCACCGTCCCGGCGCCCGACAGGATCAGGGCCCGCACGCTCAGCCCCGGATTGGCCCGGCAGAGCTGCAGCAGCGTCCCGCCCGCTCCGAGCGGCACGTCGTCGCAGTGCGCCCCGAGCAGCAGGATCTCCGAGCAGTGCCCCGGCGTCAGTCTGATCATTCTCTCCTCGTCCCGGTCACCGCCGCCGCCCCCCGGCCGCAGCCGCGTCCGACCGGCCGTGCCCCGCCCCGGGCCCGTCCGGCTCCCGCACCATCCGCGGCCCGCCCGGGCCGCGGCCCCCTCCGCCCGCCCCGGCTCGCGCCGCGCCGGACCGGAGGGCCGTCTCGTCCCGCGGCCGACCGCCGCGCGGCCGACCGCCGCCTTCCGCACAGCGCGGAGCAGCGCCGCCTTCCGCACAGCGCGGAGCAGTACCGCCTTCCGCGCCGCGCTCCGTGCCG
>NZ_JBFAOF010000048.1:0-19033 GCF_040675125.1 Spirillospora sp. NPDC049652
CACGGCTCGTCGGCGACCTCGGCGAACGCCGGCCCCTGCCACAGCCCCAGGGCCTCGGCGAGCCGGGCCTGGGCGACGCGCGGGTCGGTGTCCGCGCGGGCCTTGGCGAGCAGGTCCTCGAACCGCCACGCGTCCACCGACTCCGGCGGAAGCCGCAGGGCATAACCGGGCGCCGCGCTCACCAGCAGCCGGGCCGGCGTGCGCGGCGGACGCCCGGGCTCCAGCAGCCGGCGCAGGTTGGACACGTACGCCTGCAAGGACGTCAGCGCCCGCGCGGGCGGCTCCCCGCGCCACAGATCCTCGATCATCCGGTCGACCGGAACGACCTGCCCCCGCGCCGCCACCAGCAGGGCCAGCACGCCGCGCTGCCGCGGCCCGCCGAGGTGGACGGCCTCACCGTTCACCTCGGTCGCGAACGCGCCCAGCACCCGGATGAAGACCATGATCCGCACATCCTACGTGGACGGTTCCAAGTCGCCTCCAAGTCCGCTCCAAACCCCCGCGAGCAGTCTGAACACGTCGCAACCGACGAAGGGCGAGGGACAGATGAGCGTCGACACCCAGGACATGAAGATCATCCACCGCGTGCTGCGCCGCGAGTCACGGCTGCTGGTGGAGCTCGTGGCGGCCGTGGCCCCGGGTGACACCGCCCGCGCCAAGGTGATCGCCGACCACTTCCGCGTCTACCGGCTGGGCCTGCGCAACCACCACGAGGGCGAGGACGAGCTGCTGTGGCCGCCGCTGCTGGCCCGGGTGGACCTGAAGGCCGACATCGTGCTGCGGATGGAGGCCCAGCACGAGCGCATCGCGGCCACCCTGACCAGGCTGGACACGGCCGTCCCCGCCTGGGAGGCCACCGCCGGCGCCGACGAGCGCGACACCCTCGTGGCCGTCCTGACCGAGCACCGCGCGGTCCTGCTGGAACACCTCGACGACGAGGAGGACACCCTCCTCCCCCTCGCGGCCGAGCACATCACCGAGCAGGAGTGGGCCTCCCTGGGCGACCACCTGGTGCACAACACCCCCAAGGCCACCCTGCTCACGCTCTTCGGCGCCGTCCTGGAAGAGGCGAACCCGGCCGAGCGCGCCATCGTCCTCGGCGGCGTCCCCGCTCCGGTCCGCGTCATCTGGCACGTCATCGGCCGGCCGCGCTACGCCCGCCACATCCGCCGCGTCCGCAGTGTCCGCAACTGAACCTTCTCTTTTCGTGAGCCAAGGAGACCAACCATGTCACTGAAGAACGTCAACACCGTCCTGACCACCGCCTTCGTCCTGTTCATCCTCTGGTTCGGGACGGAGTTCATCCTGAGCCCCGAGACGACGGCGCCGGGCTACGGCCTGCCGCACACGCCGTCCGGCGACGCCGGCGGATTCCTGGTGGTCAAGGGGATCCGCGACGTCGTCCTGGCCCTGGTCATGGGCGTCCTGCTGGTGACGGGCCAGCGCCGGGCGCTGAGCTGGGTGCTGCTGGTGGAGTCCCTCGCCGCGTACGGCGACATGGCCAACGTCCTGTCGCACCACGGCTCGGTGGCCGCCGCGTTCGGCATCCACTGCCTGACCGCGACGCTGATCGTGGTCAACGGCCTGCTGATGATGCGCGAGACCCGCAAGGTCGCGGCCGTTCCGGCGACGTCCGCCCCGCAGCCCGCCTGACCCGGTCGCCCGCCGAACGCCGACTTTCTGTGAACTCTTGGATGGAGACAACAATGACGATCAACGACCTGCGTGGCGTCCTGGCGAAGGGCCGCGTGCTCCTGCCCGGTGATGACGGTTTCGAACAGGCTGCGACCCCGTGGAACCTCACCGTCAGGCAGCCGGTCGCGGCTGTGGCTGAGGCCGCGGATGCCGACGACGTGGCGGCGCTCGTGCGCTACGCCCGCCGGACGGGCATGACGGTGGCCGCGCAACCGACCGGGCACGGCGCCTCGGGGGATGTGGAGGGCCTGATCCTTTTGCGCACCGGCCTGCTGAACAAGGTGGAGGTAAGCGCAGAGGAGCGCGTGGTCCGGGTGGGCGCAGGCGCCAGGTGGGGGCAGGTGCTGGCCGCCGCCGGGCCGCTGGGCCTGACCGGCCTGTCCGGCAGCGCGCCGGGGGTCGGCGTCACCGGCTACACGCTGGGCGGTGGAATCGGCTGGTTCAGCCGCAAGCACGGCTTCGCCTCCGACAGCGTGCGGGCCTTCGACATCGTGGACGCCGACGGTGAGCCCGGCCGGGTGACCGCCGAGTCCGACCCCGAACTGTTCTGGGCGCTGCGCGGCGGTGGCGGCGACTTCGCGGTGGTGACGGCATTCGAACTCGACCTGTTTCCCGCGCCCGTCCTGTACGGCGGACGCGTGGTCTGGCAGGAGCCCCGGACCAGAGAGGTGTACGACGCGTTCCTGGAGATCACCGCCGAGGCACCCCGTGAACTCAGCGTCTGGATCAACCGGTTCCAGCCTCCCGGCGCGCCGCCGGTGGTCACGCTGGACCTCGCCTACCTGGGTGAGGCCGCTCAGGCCGAGGAGCTGCTGGTGCGCATCGACAAGCTCGGGGGCGCGATCTCCGACAGCCGCGGCACCGTCCCTGTCGCCGACCTGGGGCGCATCACCGCCGAGCCCACCGATCCCGTCCCGTCCATGACCCGTGCGGAACTGCTCACCGCCCTGGACACCGACGCGGTGGAGCTCCTGCTGGCCAAGCCGCTCGACCCGCTCATCAACATGCAGATCAGGCACTTGGGCGGAGCGCTCTCCGAACCGGGCCCCGAGGCTGGAGCCGGTGGCGCGGTGGCCGAGCCCTACCTGCTCAGCCTGCTGGGCCTCGGCCTGCCGCACACGGCCGAGGCGACGCGCGCCCGGCAGGCCGAGGTCGTGGCCGATCTGGGCTCCTACGTCAGCGGCCGCAAGCCGTACACCGTCCTGTCGCCGGGCGACTCGGCGGCCCACGCCTTCTCGCCCGGCACACTTGAGCGCCTGCGCGAGATCAAGCGGGCCCGCGACCCGCACAACGTCCTCCGCGCGAACTACCCGGTGCTCGGATAACCCAGCCCCCGCCGGCCCCCGGCCCCGCCGCCCACCGTGGCGGCGGGGCCACGCCCGCTCAGCGGGCGGCGTGAGCGGATCAGCCTCCAACTCCTTGATGCTCCCGCGCGGCTGGGAGACGGTGTGGAGAGGCGGCCGGGGCAAACCAGGCACGGCACGTAGCAGTTCGGTGGGAGCGACGTGGACGGCCTGAGGTGCTGGCGCGGTGACGTGGACGTCCCGGACGACCGCCATCCAGCCCGCCCCCGCCCCTCCGCGACCGGGAGGCCAAGCGTGGTGATTTTCATCACGAGGCTGGGGCGCGCGCGTGTGACGGTCGGGCGTGGCGGGCGCGTCCGAGCGACGGCCGAAGTCCGTTCCCCCTTGTGGATTGGCTCACATGCCGTTCGCCGGGGTCGGGTCGCCGTAGCGCCGGCGCGCCCGGTGTCGCCGGACGTTGACCGCGTTCGCGCATCGCACGCTGCAGAACGCGCGCCGTCCGTTGCGGGAGGTGTCCACGAAGACGATGTCGCACCCTTCGCGCGTGCAGCTGCCGAGCCGTCCGGCCGCTCCGTCGGCGATCACCTGGGCGAGCCCGGCGGTCGTGAGGGCCTTGACCCGCGTGGTCACCTTCGCGTCCAGGGGCGCGTAGTGCAGGTGATAGGGCAGGCCGTCGTGGCTGACCAGCCTGGGGCGGCAGTCGGCGGCGACGAAGAGCGCGTCGACAGCGGCGGCCTGCTCGGCCCCGGTCGTCTCGAAGGCGAGCCGGAGCCCCTCGGCCCAAGCGCGGAGTTCCGCCGCGCCGGCCTGGTCCAGGCTCGGCCGGTAGATCTCGTAGCGCTCCAGCAGGTCGGACATCCAGGCCGCCGAGCCCGAGGGTTCGTTGACGAGTTCCGCGGCGACGATGGCCCCGGCCGCCGTGTAAGTGTTGAACTGCACAAGGTCATTACAGCACCGTTGAGACCATGACTTCGCCCCAGACTATGGCCCCTGTGAACCTCACCGAGGCCGCGCGGCCCCCCGGCACGGCGCGGCCGGTCGCGATCGCGACGATCAGCGGCCTGATCGCGGTCGTCATGTGGGGGCTCGCTCCGGTGGCGACCCGGGCAGCGGTCGCCCAACTGGCGCCGCTGCCGCTGACGGTCCTGCGCGCGCTGCTGGCCGGCCTCGTATGCCTCCCCTGGTGCGTGAGCGGGGTGCGCCGCCTGAACCGCGCCGAGCTTCTCCGCGCGATCGCGGCCGGCCTGCTCGGGATGGTCGGCTACAACCTGCCCGTGGCCCTCGGCGTCCAGTGGCTCCCCGCCTCGACGGCCGCGCTGGTCCTGGCCACCGAACCGGTCTGCATCCTGTTGCTGGCGCGGTTGTTCCTCGGCCGCCGCACTCCCCGCTGGGCCTGGGTCGGCTCCGCCATCGCCCTGGGAGGGGTCGCCGTCATCGCCGGTCCGGAGGCGCTGCCCAGCGACTCGGGCACGCGCGCGCTCGAAGGGCTCGGACTCGTCCTCCTGGGAACGCTGCTGTTCGGCGCCTACACGATCGTCCTGCGCCCGCTCAGCACCGCTCACGGCGCCGGCACCGCCAGCGCCATCTCCACAACGATCGGCGCCGTCCCCTACTTGCTGCTTGTGGGCACGCTCACTCCGCACCGCCTGACCTCCCTCGGCCCCGCGGCCTGGGGCGAACTGGTGTTCCTCGCCCTCGGGACCAGCGTGGCGGGCATCCTCCTGTGGAACATCTCCGTAGCCCGCATCGGCAGCACCCGTGCTGGGCTCCTGCTCTTCATGGAGCCCTTGGTCGGCGTCACGGGAGGGCTCGTCCTCCTCGGCGAACACCTGTCCTCCGCGAGCATCGCGGGTGGCGTCCTCCTCGTCGCAGGAGTCGTCATCGCCTGGGCAGCCCAACGCCGCGCCGACCCGACCTGAGGTGCCACCGCGAGGATGGGCTGCCGAGAATCACGAACCTGCCGCCCCCCGGCAGTTCCGGCCTCGTCCGTTGGCGGAGTCATGCGAAGTCAACCCAGCTTTCGTCCATCGACCACACGGCGGCAGGCGGAACCAGGCTCCGCACTCGCCTGTCGCCACCCGTCCGTCCTGCTCCGCGTCACCCGCTGAACCTTCCTGCCCGCCTTCGCTGAACGCGAGGTCGGCCTTCTAGCGCCCGTCGAGGCCGTCGAGCATCAGGGGCAGGAAGCGCTCCGGGATGACGCCCGGATGGCAGGCGAACACGTTGAGCAGCTCCATGAGGTCACTGGTGCCGACATCTGCGCGCATCGCACCGTCCGCCTGCGCTTGCCGCACCAGTTCGTCGAGTCGCTGCACCAGCGCCTGTCTTGCCTGCGGCGCGGTGGTCCCGGCCAGCGCGGCCGCGATGGCACCACGGCCCTTCTCCACGCTGTGGACAATGAAGGCGCGAACGGCCGCCCACGCGTCAGGCTCGGCCGCCACAGCGCGGTCGAGGCCGTCCATGAGCTCGTGAACGTACTGCTCCGCCAGGGCAGCCAGCAGTACGCCACGGTCGGGAAAGCGGCGGTAGAGCGTGCCGACGCCGACGCCGGCCCGCCGAGCGATCAGCTCCATCGGCGCGTCCGCGCCGCGCTCGGCCACCGCGTCGCGGGCCGCCTCCAGGATCTTGTCCCGATTGCGGCGGGCGTCAGCGCGCATCGAACTCTCCTCGAACTGGACGATCATCTTCCGGTTAGCATATAACCGGAAGCTCACATTCCGCTTAAGGAGGTCGCGGTGATCGTGGTGACGGGCGCGACGGGGACGATCGGACGCGCGTTGGTCGAGGAGCTGGGCGGTGCCGTGCGAGCCGTGGTGCGGCGCGCGGAACAGGGCGAGGAACTGGGATGCGACTACGTGGTCGGCGACCTGGAGAGGCCCGGGAGCATCCCGCTCGAACCGGGTGACAGGCTCTTTCTCAACAGCGCGCTGTGGCCGGGTTTCGTGCGAGCCCACAAGGCGGTCATTGATCACGCGAGGGCCTCGGAGGTCGCGCAGGTGGTGACCGTCTCCGTGCGCGGCGTGACGTCGAGCAGCCTGCTCGGCTTCGGCATGCACGGACAGGTCGACGAACACCTCAAGGCGTCGGGGGTCCCGTGGTCGATCCTGGCGCCCGTCGGCTTCATGCAGAATCTCGCGAGCGACATCGACGAGGACGGACGGATCTTCGGGTCGTACGGCAGAGGCAGCGTGGGCTACATCGACGCGCGCGACATCGCGGCGGTCGCGGCCGCGCTGCTCACGCGCCCCGTCGGAGCCGACGCCACCTACGAGCTCACCGGGCCGGCGGCGCCTACGCATGACGAGATCGCCGCCGAGCTCACCCGCGCCCTCGGCCGAACCGTGCGATACATCGACCTGACGGTCGAAGAAGCCGCCGTCCACCTGGAGAAGCGCGGCATGCCCACCCAGGCGGCCCGTGACCTGGCCGAACTCATGTCACAGATCGGCGATGGACGCTGGGCGAGCACCACCACGGCCGTCGCCGACATCCTGGGACGCGAACCACGGTCGCTGCGGGAGTTCCTGGGTTAGACGTGGACAGCGGCGGCCGAGCAACAGAAACCCGGCCGCCGCTCCCAACGCGGCGTCTGTCTCCCCCTCTGCGGCAGGGCGAGGGCATTGCGGCCTGTCCGAATACGGCAGGTCACCGGTCACGAAAATGAGTTGCCCGCTGCTGGGGTGGGCCTGCCAGACTCCGCGCATGGCAGAGAAGATCACTCGTATCAATCCTGAAGGGCTCCATGAGACTCCCGGTTATCACCACATCACCGTCGTAGAGGCAGGGCGTACCGCACATCTGGCCGGGCAGTGTCCGATCGACCTGGATGGTCACGTCGTTGGCGTTGGGGACCTCGACGCGCAGATCGACCAGGTAGTGGCCAACTCGATGACGGCCCTGCAGGCCGTGGGGGCTGCGCCGGCAGACGTCGTACGATCGGTGATCTATGTGGCGGCCGACGAGCAGAAGGTGCTGGGCCGCGCCTGGGCCAGGTTGGCCGAGTCGCCCCTGAAAGAGGCGTTCACCACCGCGAGCACCCTGCTGGGAGTCGCGCAGCTGGGCTTTTCCGACCAGCTCATCGAGATCGACCTCACCGTGGCCCTTTAGACACAGGAAGCAGTCAGGGATTGACGGTCGGTTTCGGCGGCGACGGGTGACCCTCCTGAGAATTCTGCAGCAGAGTCCCCCGAGCCACCGAAACCGCCATCCCCAGCCATTCGAAGCCGTATGCGATAACAGGCGATGACAACGCCGACCACGCGTACGCCTCGGCGCTCCACTTGACCACCGCCGTGGTCGGCGGCCGCGACGGCTCCTGGCCGACGTCGCGGGCACCGAGATCGGCGGCGCACTGACCGACTCACAGGGACGTGCGGGCCAGCGACGTGGACCGCAACCGAGCCGACGGCGGCATCCCCATCGCGTCGAAAGCACTGAGCCCTGCCGGCGCGGTGGCGTCCCTAGGGTCCAACCGCAGCGCCGGCAGGAAGGCTGCCGCGTGTACGGCTGGCAGCGGGATCTTCGGCCTGGCGGGGGCGTCCCAGCGTCTCCGCGGGGATCACTCGTGGGCGGGCCATTCCTCGGCCAGGAGCGCATATGAGAGACCGTCGAGCCATCCCTTGGTGCGGTGGAGGGAGTCTTTCACCGTGTGCTGTTCGCGGCGCATCCCAACCCGCTCCATCAACCGCCAAGAGGCTTCGTTGGCGTAAAAGCAGTCCGCGTGCAGGCGGCGCAGGCCGAGTCGCTTGAAGGAGATGTCGATGAGAGCCCGTACGGCTTCGGTGGCGTAGCCCTTACCACCGTAGGAGGGATCGAGCGTCCAACCAAGCTCTCCTTGGACGCCCTTCGCCTGGTCAGCTACCTCTTTCTGGGCCCAAGCGTCCTGGATCCTCAACGTCAGGTCGCCGATCACTCGGCCGTCCAGCTCGACGAGAACCAGGTCCGCGAGCTGCTCCTCGCGGAGGAAACTCTCGCGATAGTCGTCGTAGTTCTCCGTGGCGGCCGTGACCCATTCCTGAGTCTCGGGCAGCTGCCTGAAAGCCCAGGTCGCGTCCACGTCGTCGGGCGTTGCCCGACGCAGCAGCAGCCGCTCGGTGGAAATCGGCCAGTCCAGCGTGTCAAAAGGGTGACGCATAGGCCTCATACTGACAGCGCGCTGTGGTGATGCACAAAGGAGTATTCGGGGCGACGTCTCCGACAACGAAGCGGCGATCGCCCGACAGGAACCGACAACACATCGAAGCGACCCAGGCTCCCGGAACCAGCCCTTGACCTGCCCCTCCAAGGGGGTGCTCACTTTGGCTCCGGCTCGGTAGTCCTCCTGCACGCCACCCGCATCCGAGCGGCCAGCCACGACAAGGCGAGCCCGCCGGACGCCTTAACGTGACTGGCCAGTCGGTTGCTGCTCAAGCCCCGAGTGCCTCCGCGGCCGCCCCCGGAGGGCAACGAGCCCGCCTGCAGGCACCCGCAAGAAGACGGTCGGTGGCGCGGACGACGCACCGCCCAGTCGATGCCGTCCCATGGCCGTCCACCTGTGCGAGCAGGAGATGAACCTGTGTCACATCACCAGCGGCACGAAGAAGGGGCAGCACTCCTCACCTGCCACCTCGGCATGGCCTCACCAGGGAATCGGTCCGTCCTCGGCCAGAAAGGCGCCCGTGGGACCGTCCTCGCCCGCAGTCGCCAGGTCGACCGCGACGGCCGCGCCCTCCTCCGCCGTCCGTATCCCGGTGTGGCGGTTGAGGTCGGTTGCGCAGTAGCCGGGACTCACTGCGTTGACCAGGATCCCTTCGGCGCGCAGTTCGTCGGCATAGAGGACGGTGATGGCGTTCAGCGCGCTCTTCGAGGTGCAGTACGGGAGGAGAACCGAGGTATAGGCGGACCACGGGCTGCCCGGGTCGGCCAGGTGGGTGAGGGAGCCGAGTTCGCTGGACATGTTGACGATGCGTGCGGCGGTGGAGCGGCGCAGCAGAGGGAGCATGGCGTGGGTCACCGCGATGACGCCGAACACGTTGGTCTCGTAGACCTGCCGGACGGCGGCGGCGGGGGTTTCACTCGGTTTCTGCGGCCCGGCGGCGATCGCGGCGTTGTTGACGAGGATGTCGAGGCGGCCGAACGTGGCGTCGATGTGCTTGGCGGCAGCCTGGACCGAGAACTCGTCGGTGACGTCCAGCGGTACGAACCGCACGTCGCCGCCGTCGGCACGAAGCTCCTCGGCCGCCGTCTCACCACGCTCGGCGTCGCGGGCACCGATCAGCACAGTGATGCCCAACGCTGCGAGCCTGCGCGCCGTTTCCTTGCCGATGCCCTTGTTCGCGCCGGTGATCAGGGCTGTCTTTTGCGAGGTCGTCATGGGCACCAGCCTCCCGTCGTCCACGGGCGGCAGGGAAAGACCGGAAGAGTTTGGACCTATATTCGGCAGATATGACTGAGCTGGAAGTACGGGAGCTGAGGTACTTCATCGCGGTCGCCGAGGAACTGAACTTCAGCCGGGCCGCGCAACGCCTGGCGATGGCGCAGCCACCGCTGTCGAAGGCGATCGCTCAGATGGAGTCCCGGCTCGGTGTACGCCTGCTGGAGCGCACCACCCGCCAGGTGGAACTGACCACCGCCGGTGAGGTGCTGCTCGACCAGGCCCGGATCGCGGTCGACGCGGTGCACGCGGCGGCGCGGCGTGCACGCCGCGCCGGTCAGCCGACACCCCAGCTCGTCGTGGCGGTCAAGCCGGGAGGCGATGCCGGGCTGCTGCGGGAGATCCTCGCCGCCTATCGGGGCGCGGGTTCGCATCTGCCGCCGGCTGAAGTCGTCGTCGGCGGAAGCGGAGAGCCGATCGCCATGTTGCGAGACGGCCGTGCCGACGTGGCGCTGCTGCGTAACCCGTTCGACGGCCAAGGGCTGGATTCTCAGACGCTCGTGGTCGAGCCGCGACTGGCCGTTCTTCCCGCCGCGCACCGCCTGGCCGGACGCCGGCGACTTCAGCTGGCCGACCTGAGGGGCGAACCGATCCCACGTTGGAAGGGAGCCGCTCCCTCCGCCACCGCCTACTACACAGGATGCGACGGAGCGGAAGCAGGCGATCGCCACACAGGCTCGGCGCCGGCCGACACTCCTGAGGGGCCGGTCGTGGCCAGCGTCGAGCAACTCCTGGAGGTGGTCGCGCTGGGCCAGGCGGTGGCGTTCCTGGCACTCTCCACCACCAAGCGGTACCAGCGCCCGGACATCGCCTACCGTCCGGTCATCGGCCTCAGTCCCAGCGCGGTCAAGGTCGCCTGGCCGGAGACCTCGCGATCCGCAGCCGTCGCCGCCTTCGTCCAGGCGGCCCATGACGTCGCCGCCCACCACGCTGACCACATGACCGCCCTGACCTCCTGACCGGGGGCGTTCGCCCCTGGCGATGGCAATCACCGGCGGAACCGATGTCCGTCAACCAGCCAGCGCGAAGAAGAGCCAGTCCCCACTCGCCACCGCCATGCTCCTGCCGCGTCAGCCTGATCACAGGCAGCGGTGGATGGAAACGGCTGAGCGCTAACGGCTGCTTGCCTGCCGAGCCCAGAACCCGCACGAGCGGGTACTGACGCCCGCCACCAAGCCCTACGCTGCGCGCCCGCGCGCCCCTTTCATCGCCCTCAGCCCGAAGTGGCGTCCTCGGGCGCTTCCCTCACCTGGAATCGGACCCGTGTCGTCCAGCTCTCTGCCACAGCGCTGAACCGATCATGCGTTTCGTAGAATTCGAAACTCGTTTCGTAGATAATTTTACGTCATCCTGATGCGAGGCCTGAGTGAATGAGAATCACCGTTATCAACCATCGAGCCCTCGAGGGGCCTTCGAGGTACCGGGACGTCACCGCACGCGCCTAGGTGCGCGTGGATCGCCCCGGCGTCGGCGGCTCACGGGCTCCTCGCCGGAAGCGGCGGGTCCCCGGGACCACCTCTCCCTGAAACTCGCTGTTAGAGAAGTCCATGTCGGAACGAGTTCGTCAGGAAGCCTTCAGCGGCCCGGCAACGGCATCAAGGCGCTGTCTCACGTCCGCAGGACACTGCCCCCCCACTGGGTGCACCGTGCCCATCCTGACGGGCGGTCAGGAAACGCGCGGACCTCAAGGAGAGCCACCGAATGCGCAAGCTCCTCACCTCTGCCGACGCGCTGGCCACCGGTGTGCTGACTGGCCACCGACGCCAAGTGGATCCGGTCCTGGCCGAGCTCGACGCCGCCCGTTGGCTCGCGTCCGAACTGGAGCTGGTCACTCGGGAGCTGGTGGTGTCCGCGCGCCGGGACGAGCGGCGCTACTCCCGGCGGCTGTGAATGTCCGAAGGCGCGTGCACGGGTGAGCTGGGTGGTTGTCGGGTGTGCAGGGGACTGTGGGCTGACGGGGTGTCCTGAAGTCGTGTGGACTACAGACGCCTCCGGCCCGTACTCGTGTGCACGACGGTGGGAGTTGTCAGTCGGTCGCGAACGCGGGAGGCGGGCTGGCAGCACCTGCTCCAGCTTGGCCAGTGCGCGCAGCGAGGTTTCCTCAACGTCGAGCCGCAGGGGCGGCAGCGCGGCGTCGTCGCCGAGGCGCAGCAGCTGCGCCGAGGTCTCCAACGTTCTTCGGAGTCCGCCGCTTCATTAGGAGCGGACCCCGCCTAAACGGATCCTACGTTGATGACCATGACGAACGAGTATGAGGAGGCGGCGGCGGCCGTATAACAGAAGTCGAACGGCCGGGGCACCTGCGTGTCCGAGCCGACCACAGTGCCCCTCGGCCTGGCCGATGTCGCGTGGGACTTCCCGTCCATCCGGACGCTCGCCGAACGCGACGACACCAACATCCTCTCCTTGAAGGTCTATGACCGGGGCAGCCACTTCGCCGCGCACGACTCCCCCGATCTGCTCGTCGGAGACATCTGGCAGTTCTTCGGCAAGGTTCGCTGATCCGCCGCCGGTTGTCGGCAGCCCCCCTTCAGACCCCATGAATTCACACGAAAAGGAACCCCCCATGTACCTCGTCATCGGCGCCACGGCTCACTTCGGACGTCAGGCGGTTGAGGAGTTGGTCGCCGCGGGTGCCCCGGTGCGGGCGCTGACCCGGACTCCGGAGCGGGCCGGGCTCCCGCAGGAAGTCGACGTCGTCCGGGCCGATCTGACCAAGCCCGAGACGCTGCCGGCGGCGTTGGCCGGAGTCGAGGCCGCCTTCCTGGTTCTGCAGTACGGGATGGATGTCGCTCCGCTGCTGGCGGCCGCGGGCCGGGCCGGGGTGCGGCGGCTGGTGTTGCTGTCCTCGGGGGCGGTCGTCCCGGGCGCCGAGCGGCAGCCTGACGTGATCGCCCAGTACCACCGCGACGTCGAGCGGGCCGTCGAGGCGTCCGGAATCGAGTGGACGTTCCTGCGGCTGCTGTTCCCCGCCATCAACTCGTTGACGTTCGCGATGCAACTCCAGGGCGGTGACGTCATTCGCGCGCCCTACACCGAAGCGGCCTTCAGTGCCGTGCACGAGCGGGACGTCGCCGAGGTGGCCGCGCGGATCCTGGTCGGCGGCGGGCACGCGGGGCGGGCCTACGATGTGTCCGGCCCTGAGTCGCTGACCCAGGCACAGCAGGTCGGCATCCTCGGTGAGACGCTGGGGCGCCCGCTCACTGTCGAGGACCTCGACCCCGAGCCTGTGCTGGAGCAGATGAGCCAGTTCATGGACCCTGAGTTCCTGGCCGCGCTGTTCGCTCTTATGGCGCAGGCGGTCGGCAAGCCCGCGGCGGTCAACGACGTCATCGAGCAGATCACCGGGCACCCCGCGCGGACCTACGCCCGGTGGGCCGCGGATCACCGGGCCGACTTCGGCGGCTGATCAACGAGGCTGGGGCGGCATCGGCCGCCCCAGTGGTGTGGACGGAGAGGACGGCACGGTGGCCCAGGTGCTGAGGCAGCGGGAGTTGGGCAGAGCCCTGCTGGCCCGTCAGTGGCTGCTGGAACGGGCCGACGCGACCGCCGAGGAGGCGGTCACCCGGCTGGTCGGCATGCAAGCGCAGGCGCCGTATGCGCCCTACTTCGGGCTCTGGAGCAGGTTGCGGAGGTTCGGTACCGCCGACCTGGCCGACGCGCTGACCCAGCGCCGCCTGGTGCGGGTCGCGCTGATGCGCAGCACCGTCCACCTGGTCACCGCGGCAGACTACCGCTCGTTGCGGCCGTGGGCGCAGCCCGCGCTCGACCGTGAGCTGGACACCGCGTTCGGAACGGTCCTGACCGGTCTGGACCGTGTGGCCGTGGCCGAGTGGGGCCGGGCGCTGCTGGACGCACGGCACCTCACCCCCAAGGAGCTGAGGGCGGCGCTGCACGAGCGGTGGCCCGATCACCAGCCCCACGCGCTCGCCACCGTGGTGCGCAACCTTGTGCCGCTTGTCCAGGTGCCGCCACGGGCCGTCTGGGGCGTCGGCGGCACCACCCGGTACGCGACGGCCGACGGCTGGACCGGAGCCGAGCCAGACCCCGCCGCCGACTGCGAACACATAGTGCTGCGCTACCTCGCCGCGTTCGGCCCGGCCTCGGTCGCCGATGTGCAGACATGGGCCGGCCGAACTCGACTGCGTCCCGTCCTGGACAGACTACGACCGCAACTGGCGGTCTTCCGCGACGAGCGCGGGGTGGAGCTGTTCGACCTGCCGGACGCACCAAGCCCCGGCGCCGACGCCCCCGCGCCGGTTCGCTTCTTGCCCGAGTACGACAACCTGCTGGCCTCCCACGCCGACCGCGCCCGCGTGATCTCGCAGGAGGCCCGCAAACAAGTCATGACCCGCAACGGGATGCGCGCCACATTCCTGGTGGACGGGCAGGTGACGGGCGCCTGGAAACTCCACCAGGGCAGAACGTCAGCGACTTTGGAGATCGACCCGTTCCGGCCGCTGACCGCCACCGAACGCGCCGAGGTCGAGACCGAAGGCGCCCGGCTGCTGGAGTTCGCCGCGCCCGGCGCCGACCACGACCTCCGCACCGGCAGCCCCACGCTCGCCGGCCACGACGACGCGATGACCGGCGAGAAAAGCGATCGGCAGTGAACAGGCCCCGCTCATACACGCCACCCGCAGACACCCGCTCAGGCCGCTGATCGCGCCTTACCGGCGTCCTCCTGCCGAACGTGACCCCGGCGTACACCCGGTAGGCCTTGCGTTCGGCCGGTCCGGCGCCCTCGGCGGCCAGGGCGGCGCCCTGCTGCAGCAAAGCGTGGTGGAGTTGCAGCGGCACGTGCGCCAACGGCTGTCCGCAGGTTCCTCAGCCCCGTGATCCCCGCTTCAGACCTCGGATTGCGAGGCCCCAGCCCGGACAGCACGCCGTCACTCCCCTCGACCGCCGAGGCGAGCATGTCCGGGTCCGCGGACGCGAGGTCGGCGGTGACGACACGCGCCCTCTCGTCCAAGCGCCCGGGGGTTGCGGGCGACCGCTGTGACGTCGTGCCCCGCGGCGGCGAGGGCCTGGTCGAGCAGTTACCGGCCGATGCCGCCGGTCGCGGCGAAGATCGTGAGCTTCATCGAGGACGCCCTCTTTCAGGATCGGCATCCCTCTCACAGGGGGTGATATCTGGATGACGTAAGATTTGGAACTCATTGGATATGAGACCCGTACCAGCGCTCGGCAGAAGGGGGCACGCATGGCGTCCGAGGCGCCCCAGGACGCCGACCAGGCACGGCGCGACGGCGAACGACCGCCACGATCAAGGAATCCCTGCGTGAGCTGAGCATCCAGCTGTCCCTGCTCAACCACCAGGTCGGCGCGCGCGTGGACCTCAAGGACATCGACGTCTCCTGCCTCGACCTCATCAACCGCCACGGTCCGCTCAGCCCCAGCGCCCTGGCCCGCCGCGCAGGCCTCCACCCGGCCACCATGACCGGCGTCCTCGACCGGCTCCAGCGCGGCGGCTGGGTCGTCCGCCAACGCGACCCGGACGCCGCCGACCGACGCGCCGTCGCCGTCCACGCCCTGCGCGACCGCAACCCCGAAATGTTCCAGCTCTACTCGGGGATGAACGAGTCCATGGACCAGATCTGCGACGAGTACACCGACGCCGAACTCGAACTTCTCGCCGGCTTCCTGCGCCGCACCACCCATGCCGGGCACGAGGCCACCGACCAGCTGGCCAACGAGTGACACCGGACGGGATCGCACGCCGCGGGGCCGCTGCCACCAGGACGGACTCCGATGAACGAAGACCTCCCGATGAACCAGATTCCCTCGCCGGAGCAGAACGGCCCCGCTGATCCCGAACAGGAATACCGGCGAATCGGCCTCGCCGACGTCCAGCCACCGACGCCGATCGGGCGCTTCCGCCGTGGCGTTCGGGCCGGCGACCTGTTCTTCGTCTCCGGGACCTACGGAACGGTCAAGAACGAGAGCGGGGAGGACGTCCTCCCGATCGCCGGGAAGCTCGGCCGCGAACTGAGCGTCGCGGACGGCTACCGTTCGGCCCGGCTGGTCGCGGTGAACCTGCTCGCCATGGCGCGCGCCGAGCTGGGCAGCCTGGACCGCGTCGGCCAGGTCGTCCGTCTGGCGGGCTATGTCAACTGCGTCCCCGGGTTCGCCGAGGCGCCCGCCGTGCTCGACGGAGCGTCCGATCTCCTGGTCGAGGTGTTCGGCGAGGACAGAGGCGGCCATGCCCGGATCGCGCTGTACCAGAACGACCTGCCCCGCGAGGCTCCCGTGGCCTGCGAACTGACGCTGCACCTGCGGTTCTAGCGGGCTGCCGAGGAGAGGACGAACTCCTGGGATGAGCTCGGCGAGCCTCGCCGGTGTCGGCGGCCACGGCTTCGGCCCGGCGACCTCCCGCCTCGTCGGAACGCGGAGAACGGGCAGGGCCCGAGGTCATCGAGTGATCCGCTCTCGCATCACGGGCAACTTCTCGTCGCGACCGCGGCCACCGGCATGTCGATGGTCGCGCGAGAGGCCTGGGGCAGCGTCACTCCGAGCGCCGCAACGGTCATGAGGGCGCCTGCCCGCAGAGTAGGACTCTCCCCTTCGTCCTTCGCGCTGCGCGGGTCGGTCAAGGTTCCTCCAAGGCCGTCGGCGTCAGACCGCCATCACTGTGCGGTCCCCCCTCGACCGGTCGAGACTCTGGCCGGTTCCGGTCCCTGGTCAGCGTCACACAGCTCCGGGCGCATCCCCCCTACTGCTAATCCTTCGTACGTCCTGGGACGGATGAGTAGGAAGGGACGGGCTCTGTAGCGTCCCCGCATGAGGAGATCACGACTGGTCACACTCGCCGTCGCGACACTTGCCGGGGTCGCGACCGCCACCTCGCCATCGCAATCCGCACTCGCCGCACCGCCCGCCACGTCCGCGACGTCCTGGAGCCCCTGCCTCCACGCCGGACCGGGCTCCGGTGCACAATGCGCGGACATCAAGGTGCCGCTGTCCTGGGACGACCAGCACGGACGCAGCATCACCCTCAGCCTGTCCCGTCTACCCGCGCTCGACCAGAAGCACCGCATCGGATCCCTGCTGATGAACTTCGGCGGACCCGGCGGGGCGGGCGCCGAGATCGTCGCCGCGGGCGGACGGAACCTGGTGCCCGCCTCCCTGCAGAACCGGTTCGACATCATCGGCTTCGACCCGCGCGGCGTCGGCACGAGCACCGCCGTGACGTGCGGCGGGCCCGGCCTGTCCGCCAAGGTGCCCGCCTTCCCGAACTCCCCCGCCCAGTTCGCGGCGATTCAGCGGCAGAGCGCGGCCTACGGAACGTCCTGCGTCAAGAACTCCCCACCCGATCTGGCGGCCCACGTCGACACCGTCAGCGCGGCCCGCGACATGGACGCGATCCGCGTCGCGCTCGGCGAGAAGAAGGTCAGCTACCTGGGCCTTTCCTACGGGACCTACCTCGGCCAGACCTTCGCCCGCCTGTACCCGCACCGCATCAGGACGATGGTCCTGGACGGCGCGATCGACCACGCCGTCGGCCCGCGCGACTTCCTCTACCAGGAGGCGTCGGCGCTGTCCGAGGTGTTCGGACGGTTCGCCTCGTGGTGCTCGGCGTCCACGTCGTGCGCGCTGCACGGCCAGAACGTCGTCAAGATCTGGGACGACCTCGTCGCCCGCGCCGCCCGCACGCCGATCCCCGCGCCGAACGCCCAAGGCGGCGCGACGACGGTGGACGACCAGGCGATCCAGCTCGTCCTGCCGAATCTGCTGATGGCGAGCTCGTCCGTCCTGTTCCCCTCGACCTGGACGACACTGGGCGACGGCATCGCGCGCGCCCAAGCGGGCGACGCGTCCGTCCTCGCGGACAACTCCGCGATCGGCCAGCCGCAGGACGCCTACGCCGCGATCAGCTGCCAGAGCTTCCCGCCGCAGCTGCGCGGCTACGCCGACGCCGCGTCCCGCCTCGCGCACGCCCGCGCGATCTCCCCGCACACCGGCGGCGCGTCCGAGGCGTGGATGATGACCGACCTGTGCGCGTCCTGGCCCCTCCCGGCGTCCGACCCGTGGGCCCCGCAGCGGATCACCGGCACACCGCCGATACTGATCACCAGCAACAGGTACGACCCGTCCACCCCGCTGGTCTGGGCTCAGGGCGTGCACCGCGAGATCCCCAACAGCGGCCTGCTCATCGCCGAGGTCGCCGGGCACACCACCTTCTTCAACTCCGCCTGCGCCCGAGCCGCCCAGGCGGACTACCTCATCACCGGAAACCTCCCGTCCACCCCGACTTGCGGCGCGTAACCCGCGTGTAAGGCACCGTGTCGTGGCCGGCCACGTCCCGTCCGTTGCCGAGGACGCGGGCGACGGTCTCCGCATCCGACAAGGCCAGCAACTGACGAGCCTCCCGCAGCCCGTCATTAACGATCGTCGGGGCGGCGCTCGGGGCCGATCGGCTGCCCCGGGCATGGCGGGAAGCTGTAGAGCCTCTGCCGGGCTGAAGCTTCGGCTGCTGAGCCGCGAGGGGCGGCCGGTGCGGTGGCCGCCCCTCGCGGGTTACGCGAGCGATCTGGGCCGCCGCCCGGGACCCGGACGACTTCGAGCGGGCCTTCTGGGCGACCGCGTCCGCGGGCGGGGACGTCGACACGACCTGCGCGCCCGGCCGGCACGTACTCAGAGCCCCGTCGATGAACCGTCCCGAATGCTGAGGCCCCGCCGCGACGAGCCCGGCGGCGACGAGGCTCCGTGCTTGACGGCCGCGAGGAGGTCGTTCGCCGCACGATCCGCTGACATCATCGCCATCACCCCAAGCATCCGTGTAACCACAGAACCACCCTCCGGCGCCCCCGCCCGCGGAATTGGCGGGACCGCCGAGCGGTGGCCCTAGGGCCTGTTTTGTGGATCTGGATCTTTGGGTTGTGGCTTGATGGTGGCCATGGTGCGTCGACACGAGTTGACCGATGCGGCCTGGGCGCGGATCGAGCCGTTGCTGCCGGTGAGTGCCGGGCCTGGTGGACGGTGGCGTGACCACCGGCAGGTGATCAACGGGATCTTGTGGAAGATCCGCACCGGTGCCGACTGGCGGGACGTGCCCGAACGCTATGGGCCGTGGCAAACCCTGTACCAGAGGTTCCGTCGCTGGAGTGGGGACGGGACCTGGGAGCGGCTGCTGGCCCACGTCCAGGTCCACGACGATGCGGTCGGGGTGGTGGACTGGTCGGCGGTGTGTGTGGACTCCACCATCGTGCGGGCTCATCAGCACGCCGCCGGCGCCCGCAAAAAGGGGAACAGCCGGGGACGAACCCGGCATCACCGTCGCCAGACCAGGCGCTCGGACGGTCCCGCGGCGGACTGACCACCAAGATCCACCTGGCCTGCGACGGGCGTGGTCTGCCGCTGGCGTTCACCCTCACCGGCGGGAACGTCAACGACTGCACCCGGCTGATCGAGGTCGTCGAAGCCATCAGGGTCGCACGCGCCGGCCCGGGCCGTCCACGGACCCGGCCCGGGCACCTGATCGCCGACAAGGGCTACTCCACCGGCATCATCCGCGACTATCTGCGCCGGCGGCGGATCGGGCACACCATCCCCGAACGCAGCGACCAACTGGCCGCTCGCGCCCGCCGGGGGCATCGCCGCTGCGGTTTCGACCGGGACCGCT
>NZ_JBFAOF010000049.1:0-18926 GCF_040675125.1 Spirillospora sp. NPDC049652
GGCGACCTGGTGGTGCGGCGCGGCGACCCGGTCGCGGAGGCCGCTCGCCTCGCCCGCGAGGCGGACGCGACCGAACTCTTCCTGGCCGACGAGCGGTCGGCCTACGCCCGCCGCCGCCGCGCGGGCCTCGAAGAACTCGACCTCAACGTGACCGCCCTTCCGGGCATCACCGTGGTGCCGCCCGGGGACCTCATCCCGGCCAGCGGCGACCACTACCGGGTGTTCACCCCCTACTGGCGGGCGTGGGAGGCGACCCGGTGGCGTCCGGCCGCCGCCACGCCCCGCGCCGTCCACCTGCCGCCCGGCATGACGCCCGGCCCCCTGCCGGAACTCACCTCGCTGACGTCCGGCGAGCCGTCCCCCGATCTGGCCGAAGGCGGCGAAACGGCGGGACGGCGGCGTCTGGAGCAGTGGCTCAAGAACGACGCGGCGGACTACGACCGGATGCACGACGACCTGGCCGCCGACCGCACGTCCCGGCTGAGCCCGTACCTGAAGTTCGGCTGCGTCTCACCGCGGGAGGCCGCCGAGGCCGGCCCGAGCGGCTTCCGCCGCCAGCTCGCCTGGCGCGACTTCCACCACCAGGTCGCCGCCGCCTTCCCCGCCCTGCCCCGCGCGGACTACCGCCCGCGCGGCCACCGCTGGAACCGCGACGAGGACGCCCTCGCCGCCTGGCGTGAGGGCATGACCGGAATCCCGATCGTGGACGCGGGCCTGCGCCAGCTGCACCGGGAGGGCTTCATGCACAACCGCGCCCGCCTGGTCACCGCGTCCTTCCTGACCCGCGACCTCGGCATCGACTGGCGGCGCGGCCTGCGCCACTTCAACGACTGGCTCGCCGACGGCGACATCGCCGACAACGCCGGGAACTGGCAGTGGGTCGCCGGCACCGGCAACAGCACCCGTCCGGGCCAGGCCATGAACCCCCTGCGCCAGGCGACCCGGTTCGACCCGTCCGGCGACTACGTCCGCCGCTACGTCCCCGAACTCGCCGACCTGGAGGGCCGGTCCGTCCACCGCCCCTGGACCCTCCCCGCCGCCCGCCGCCGCACCCTCGACTACCCCCCACCCATCACCGACCTCGACTGATCCCTCGTGGCAGGTGCGCTTGCTCTGGCCTGAATCTCGGTCGGACGCGATGGGCATGTGGGAAACCGTCCGAACCGAGGCGAGTCACCGAGAGTCCGATATCGAGAGCCCGAAAAATCTGACAAAATCTAGACACTTGTTGATTTTTGGCGCGTCGGCTGTTCTGTGCCTCCTACTGTAGCTGTCGAGTTCCAAGGCGGCAGAGGAGAAGGATGTCTTCGGAGAGAGAAATCAAGATCGACCTTGCTCTGACCGATGAGGGCGGGAAGTGGGTCGATGTCACTCCGAACGGGATTTCCATCGGGGTCATTACGCTTCGCGGCTGGGAGATCCATCGAGTACGCGCGTCGGAGGCCGTTCTAGGCGGGCACGATGCCTACCTCGCCAAGGTCAATTATGAATTGGATCTCGGCATCGATCCCATTCCCATGAATTGGTTCGAGATCGGGTTCGCGTTCAGCGTGGAGGACGGCGCCATCCCGGCCGTTGTTGTGGACGCTCTGCCGCGCAATATCGGCCCGGCCGAAGAGAGCGCCTACTCACTGAACCGTCGGCTGCATTTCGTGTGCCACACGCCCGGGATGCAGCCGGACGTCGCCGTTCCCGCGACGTCCTACCAAGTCGATGTCTTCGGTGTCGGTGGGAACCAGCCACGTTGGCGGAGCCTGGCCGCACGCGGAGAGAACGTCCGCTCCGGCTCGCATGTGGCCTGGGTGTCGTTGTTCGTTCCCCGCGGGAGCACGGAGCTGACGACCGCGTGCTCGGTCCGGTACTCGCTTCCCCCCGGAGAGATCATCGGTTCGGTGCCGCGCCAGGAAGTGGAGACGTTCACACTGGCCTTGAAGGGCGGGACCGCGTCCGTCGTGGAACCGGCCCCGACCGTGGACACCGGTCCCAGTGGCCGGACTCCGGGTCCGCGGGTCTTCATCTCGTACGCGCACGACACCGTGTGGCATGAGGAGCAGGTCATCGAACTTGCCAACCTGCTCGCCCGCTGCGGGGTCGACGTTCATATGGACAAGTTGACCGACGGTCGTCGCCGGAACTGGTCCTTCTGGGGGGAAGGTGAGATCAAGAGTGCGGACTTCACCATGGTGATCGCCTCGCCTCGGTGCAAGCTCGTCGGAGAAGGCAAGGCCGCCAGTGACGAGAACCGGGGTCTGCGCGCTGAACTGAACCTCATCCGCGAATTGCTCTCGCAGGACGAAGAGAAGTGGCTGCCAAGAATCCTTCCGGTCGTTCTTCCGGGGGAGCAGGTCGAAAATATCCCCGACTTCCTTCAGCCACGTAACTGCTGCCATTATCGCATCGATAACTTCACCGAGGAAGAGGTTGGGTCTCTGCTGCGTGCGATGGGGATAACGGAATCCGGAGAATGGCCCTCTCGTTCGCGCTGAAGGCGGGGCCGAAGGTGACCATGGTCCTCGGCACGCCGCGACCGATGGGGACTGCATGTGCGCCGAGAACCGGTAACTCATCCTGAATCAGTGCGGGGCTGGTCGTGGGCGTACGTCCACGACCAGCACTGTTACGGCCAACCCTGATCGGCCGAATCGCTTCTTACAGCACTCGGCCGTTGAGCGGGACACTTCAGCCGAGCCCGTTGCCGTCCTCCGTTTGTCCGGCCGCTCGGTGGTCGGGATGATCCTTGTCGGCTGAAACGGCCAAGTGGAGGGGGACGGGCAACGTGGTGCGGTCGTCCCAGGAGATGCTTTGCTCGCACAGCCGTGCGGTGAGCGTTGCGAGCTGGTTCGCCCGCCATGATCCTGGCTCCACGATCACGATCTCCTTCCCCGTGTAGGAATGCCAGGGCTTGCCCAGTTCAGCGCGCCCGTACCCGTCGTCGGTCAGCGTCCACCGGGTCGCCCGCGCGCCTTGGCTTCCGCCCTTGGCCCTGAACAGTACGGACGCGCCGGGGAAGAGCCAGGACGGCACTTTCGCTTCCGGCAGCCGGTAGACCGACTTGCCGGGCGCGTTAGGTTGGTCGGGGTCGCTCACCTGGCGCCCCTCCGTGCGGTTGACGGGTCGTCCGATCTCCTCGACGGCGGTGTGCAGCCTGACGACGGCCACATCCTCGCCCCTGGCACGTAGGTCATCCCCCGGAAGGGGACCTTCACCCAGCGAGGAGTTGTGAAGGCCGGGCCAGATCCCCCGAGTCGGCGGGGCGTCCACGAAAAGCACCATCGGAGTACCCGACCGGTCCCCCGCCACCAGCGCGCACAGCCGCGACTCGATCTCTTCGCGAGTGCGGACAGCTTTCTCCCGAGTGCGGCCGAGGCGCGCGGCGCCGATGGCTCCGGCGTTGAAATCTGCGATTCCTTCCGCAGCGCGGACCCACGCCCCGCGCCGCTCGCTGTAGACGAGCATCCTGCACTCGTCCAAGCTCCCGGGCACCAGGTCGATCGCCGACATGACCAGCACTAGCAGGGGCTCGCCGTCGCCGGTCTGCTGCCGGCGTGCGTGCACACCGACGAGCAGCGTACGGCGGCTTAGAGGGTTCGGCTTCCGGGCATCGGTGAGCGCGGCCGGCATCCGGTCGTCGAGGATCCCAGCGGCCCGCAGTAGGTCACGGAGCGCGGCGCGGGCCGCATGCTGCTTCTCGCTCCGGGCGCGTGGCACCGCTCCGTCCGGGAGCACGGTGGGTTCGGTGGCGAGGAACTGAACCGGAATACCCAGGTGGCCGAAGAGGCGGCGCAGGTGCGGCTTGGCGTCGGAGAGCGGACGCTCCATCGCGGGGTGGAACTCGGTCTCCGCCCACACGGCGATCAGCTGACCGTCGGTCGCTGGGGAGGCGAGGTCGCCGGTGAGGTCGCCGAGGTGCGCCGTTCTGTTCAGCGTGTGGTGGGAAAGCAGTTCGGGACAAGGCCGGGCGACGACGGTGAGCCGGTCGTTGACCGGAACCGGCGGTCCCTCCGGACGGGGGGCGACCGGGTGTCCGGCGAGAAGGCTCAGTTGCTCCAGCATTCGCTCCCTGGCCTCTGCGGTCGAGTAGAGGCAGACGAGCTTCACGTTGCGGTACCCGCTCGGGCCGACTCCGGCCGCGGGTAGGCCGTCCGGCTGGTATTTCTCGACGCGGTCGGGCAGCTTGACGGTCTTGTCCACCTCGTAGGTGAGCGGGATGAGCATGGGCAGCGTCCGTGTGACGTGTTTGTGCAGGAAGAGCATGAACCTCGGCCCGAGGCCGCTGCCGAGCGACTGGAACTGCGTGCTCGCGAACTGCGGCCGGACGTCCTCCGGGACGGCGGGCAGGAGCGGGGGCAGGTCGATCGGTTTGAGGCTGCACGCTTCGAGGATCGTCGCGATGGCGCCGTCGAGGCGGTTCGAGTGATCGCCCTCGTTTCCGTCAGGGACGCGGAATACGGGAAGTCGAAGGACCGGCTCGCCCACTCCGCCGCGATCGATCCAGACGTTCCGAGTCTTCTTCCCGTACCAGTGTTGGGAGAGCCGCGACAGGTGGGCGTCGAAGCACAGCACCGGGTCCTCCACCCCCGCGCGGGTGACCAACCGGGCCGTGATTCTGGCCATCCCGTAGGAGGCGGATCGGCGCCCGCTCCGCACGATGAGGTCGTCCTGATCCCACACGAGCAGCGCGCCGTCCGTGTCGATCCGCAGTGTCAGCCCCCGGCCGCCGTCGATGCGGAGCGGCTCGCCCGCCAGCCGCCGCATGACCTGCCATGCGGCGGTCTCATAGACCCAGTGGGGAGCCAAGGGCACGCGTCCGGGGCGGAACCGGATGAAGTCGGCGTACGAACGGGCGGGTTCCGGCTCGGGGATCACCTCGGCGAGCCGGGACGGCCCCTGCCCGCTCCGGATATGCCGCTCCCATGCCCGCGTCGCGATCCGCAGCCGGTGGTCGAGTCGCCCCGCGGTCAGCAGCAGTCTCCGGCTCCCGGACTGGATCTCGCGCTCGGACAGGTCGGTCCACTCGAACATGCGGACAGGCTCGCCGGTGGCCGCGACGATTCCGCGCGTCAGAGCGCTGTACCGGGGCCCACGCCGTCCCCCCGCGGTCGGCAGCGTCTGCCAGGCGGCTTCGAAGTCCTCCGTCAACGGATAGGCGGTTACGGTCCCGAGGACCTCGTCGAGTAGTTCGCGGGGGATGCGGTAGGCGAGTGTGATCAGCATTCGATCCCTCCGTTGTCCTCGTCTCCGGCGTAGTCGAAGAACGCCTGGAGCGTCGTGCCGTAGTAGGCCGTCATGCGGTCGAGCACACCGGCCGACCGCCATTTCTCCTGGAGGCCGCGGATCGATCGCGGCATGTTCGTTCCCGAGTCCTCATCGAGCATCGCGCCATCCACCAGGTGCAGGACGGCGTCGGTGCCACCGCGGCGGGCGCGGCCGATGAGCTGGAAGGCGCCGTTCAGGGTCTCGGCGACCACGGCGCTCCTGACCGCCTCATGCTGGGCCTGGAAGTACGGCGGGCGGCGGATGATGTCGCCCAGCCGCTCGTCGGCGGCCCGGCGTCGGGCATCGAGGAGTGCCGGCGGGTCGGCGGACGGGCCGGGATGCGCGTCGTGCGCCGCCGCCTGGACGTGGGCGACCAACTCGGCGGGCTCGTCCAGCAGGGGTATCGGCCGGACGATCAGCCACACCGAGCCGAGCGCCGACCGGTTCCCCTCTCCGATGATGTTGACGCCGCGTTGGACCCGGGCGAGGGGTGCGATGAGGATGTCCGGGGAGCCTGCCAGTTCCGGAAACTCCTCCAGCCGGTCGGCCCCGAGCTCATACCAGCGATCGGTGTTCTTCGTGATGCGGGCATTGGCTTCCTGCGGGCGGACGGCGAGGCAGATGCGCGCGGGATCGACGCCGGCACGGACCAGTCCTTCCGCCACATGCCGGGCGCCGGCGTAGGACGTGGTCGCGAGCAACACCCGTGCCCGGTCCCTGTCCTCCCGCCGCAGCCGCTTCAACTCATTGTCCAGGGCGGCACTCCACAGCCGCTCCGCTATCCGCCGGGTCGCCTCGGCGCGGGCGGCGCCGTCCAGGCCGGAGACACGCAGCAGATTGCCCAGATCGTCGTGGATCGGAACGCCGACGACTTTCACCGACTTCGGATTGTTGTCGCGCACGTACCATTCAGGATCCGTGTGGACGTGGTGATGCGGAGCGCCCGGGAAGTAGGCGGTGGCGGAGAGGCCGAGCACGATGCGGCGGGTGTCCGCCTGGGCGAGCGCGGTCGTGTCGCCGAGGCAGCGGACGTAGGTGTGGGGATCGCCGCCGAACGCGGCGGTACTCAGCCTGGCGGGCTGGTCGCCGGTATCGTCGTAGTACTCGGTGAACGCGAACGACAGGGCTCCGAGCGGGCCGGTTGGAGTGACCCTCCAGCGGCCGTAGGCGCCGAGGGCGTCCGCGATCTCCTGCGCGGACTCGACACCGATCTCCACCAGTTGCGCGTTGTTCGCCATCAGCCGGTGGAGGTCCCGGGCGATGGGCTCGAGGATGGCCCGGCGCAGCATCCGGTTGACGGCCTTCGTCCGCTCATGGGCCGGAAGAGCTTGGAACAGAGCCCCGATGGCGAGCCGCGCCTCCCCGATGGCCGCGCCGCCGGTTCCGTTCGCCACCACGGCGGCAAGATGACGGCGCGCCTCGGCGAATCCCGCGGGCTCTCCGGCCAAGGCGGGACCGCCGCCCTGGAACAGTGACCGGAACATTCGGAGCTCCGGCCAGGTCGCCTTCACTTTTGGATTGCCGCCGAATAGGCGGACGGTCAGCCAGTGGTCCCAGCGGCGCGGGATGATCCACTGCCGTCCCGGACCGCGAGGCCGCCGCCCCTTCGCCGGCGGCGCGGCGCTGATCCGCTGGTAGGTGAGGTGGCTGACGTAGGTCTCGGAGAGGTAGCGCAACCCGAAGTAGGCGTCGCGCACGTTGGCGTCGACGTCGCTGTGCAGTCTCCCCGACGCCTCTCCGAAGTCGGAGTCGAACCGGCGCATGGGCGTGTTCGTTCGGCCCGCGTGGTCGAGCACCAGGCCGCGCCCCGCTTCCTCGATCGCGGAACGCTGGAATACGTCGACCTCGTCGATGACGACGACCTGGCAGCGCCGTAGCACCAGTTCCTCGACGGAGATACGGTCGTCAGGGCCGGACCCGCTCTCCACCGGCGCCTGCAGCACGCCCGCCATCAGGTTCTTGTGGGAGGTCACGATGATGTCGGCAGAGCAGGCCGCCCGGACGGTGCGGAACCGGCCGCAGGTCGTCCGCCACGGGCACGCGACCCGTTCGTCCCGGCGTCCCCGGCTGCCCGGCTTCCGCAGGCCGGCGCACGGCTCCCGTCCCGGGATCCACGTCTCCGAACCGTCTTCGGCCGTTGCCGCCGCCGCCAGCGCGCAGCCGTAGCCGAAGCGGCGCCAGATCCAGTCCGCGTCGGGACCGCCCTTTCCGGGCGGCGCGACCCGCGCGGCCGCCGTTTCCGCCACCTCGAACATCGCGCGGGGCGAAACCAGCGGCAGGACTTCGGGCGCACCGTCCGGCAGGATGATGCCCAGCGCGCGCTCGATCTGGTGGGCGACCCGCACGACCTCGGCATTGGTGGGAAGTGCGAAGGCCACGCTCACGCCATGCCGAGCAGCCCAGCAGGCGAAGCTCTCCACGAGCACGACGGATTTCCCGAATCCCGTGTAGGCCAGCAGCTCGCGCAACGAACCGGCGGTGAGGAGGAGTCCCTTCACCGAAGTGCCGTTCGAGGCACAGATCTCTTTCGCGAAGCGCCGGACGCACTCCTGCCGGTACGCCTTGCCGCCGAGGCCGTCGTCAAGCCGGCCCGCGATTTCTTCCAGTTCCGAGAACGCCACCCACAGGTCGTGAGCCGGCGGAGCGGTCTCGATGCTGGGCAGCGAGCGGGGCGGCTCGGCATGGTGTGACCGGATCTCGAACCGCAGCTCGGTGAAGCCGGAATCCGCTGGGGAGTGGAACCGGGCCGTGGCCGTGTGCAAGCCCGTTTCCGCGGCCCGCAGATCGCGCGGTCGTTCGACATGCAGTCTGTCGAGTTCGTCCAGCAGTTGGTCGATGAAGCGGCGCAGTTCTTCGGGAGGTCCGGCGAGAACGCGGCCGTCCTCCTTGAAGAATTCGGCTGGGGCGCAGCCCGGGATCTCGCCGTCGATGAGGCACCGGTCCAGCAGCGGGCCCACCGCCTGCGGGTTCGCCATCGAGTTGGACCGGCGGCGCAGGAGCCGTGTGAACCGGCGCGCGTCCTCGTCGGACAGGTCGGCCCAACCCGGCCAGTCAGCGATGTGACCGTCGAGGACGAACAGCACGTCGTCCCGGGTCGTGACGGCCACGCCGTCCTCCTCGTCGACCGCGAAGTGCAGCGCGGCCAGCCTGATCGCCGTGCCGAGCAACCTGGGCGCGACCTTCAACGCCGGCTCTCCTTTCGTCTCTCGTCTTGCGTGATCCGCCTGACCCGCTGGACCAGCTTCTGTTCCGTGTCGATCGTGAGTCCTGGCAAGGCCGTGCGGATTGTTTCGGCCTGATGCTCATGGGTTCTTGGTAACAACACCCGCACCCGACCGCTCGGCGGGCGGTCCCGCAGGGCAGCGATCAACCGGTGCGGCGACCGGTACTCCTTGACGTCGAACCGAAGTTCCTCGCCGCGCACGCGCACGCGCAGGTCATAGGCGTCCATCTGTGGCCACAGTTCGACATCGGCACCGAGCTTCCCCAGCGATTCGGCGATTCTCAGTTCGCTCGCGCCGGGGACCACGACAAACCGCCAGACGGCCTGCGCGACGCACACCGATCCCTCGGCGGGAAGGGCTTCCGGCGTTGCCGTCACCCGCCCCTCGTCGATTCGGGCCAGCTCGGGTTGTTCCAGGCCGCTCCGCTGGTCAACGCAGTACAGGACGGAATGTGGTTGGTAACCACATCGAACCTGTTCCCCCGTCACCACCATCGGCCAGCGGCAGTCGGGGCACGGCCACCACCACGCACCGCCGTCCGGCGTCCGGAACACCGCCTGCCACGGGATCGCCTGGTATCCCTCGGGCGGCAACCGGGCGCCGGACTCGGCGACCATCTCCCGCAGTTTCCCCCACAAGCCGGCCGGGTGCTCGATCAGGAACCGCCGGGACGCCACGTAGAGGCGCTGGTCGTTCGGACCGGCCATCGCGGCGAACGTGCGCGTCCTGATCCGGTCGGCGTTCATCCGCGTCCAGGACGGCAGCCAGCCGTTCGTGTTCGCGTCGGAGTCCAGCGGAACGACGTGCTCGCAGGCCAGGTCATGCGCCGCGGCCGACAACCGGTCGCGGCCTTCCTCATCGGGCGCGAGCAAGACCACCTCGCGGAGCGCGCCGTAGGCGGCGTCATCCGCGTCGGTGAAGATCGGCAGCTCACCGAGCGGCCGACGCAGCGCGTCCACCAGGGCGAGGGGAGTGACCGGCCCACTCCCCGGCCCGTGCGCTTCCATCACGAAGCCGGTCATTCGCGCGACCTCGCCCATGGCCTCCGGGCGCTCCCGCCGCGCCGCCCAGGCGTGCGCCGCTCTGAGCATGGCCGTCACCGCCCTGCGGCGGCGCTCTCCCAGGTCGTCGGCCGGTGGCGCGACCAGCCCGCTCATGCCCGTGCCTCCGCCACGGCATCGGGACACCACCGATTGAAACCGCAGCTACCGCATGTCTTGCTGTCGGGACTCGCAGCGGGGGTCTCGTCGGCATGCCAGCCGACCACCGCGGATCTGACGACCTCTCGTGCCGCCTGGACGAGTTCGGGGTCGGCGACGTCGAACTCGGTCAGCACAGGGCCGGAGGCGGTCAGCCGCTCCAGCTCCACGTGGCAGCCTCCCTGTCCGCCGGGCAGCACTCCTTCGGCAGAAAGCAGTATCGCTAGTGCGATCTGCTTGTAGTTTTCGAGCAGGTTTCCCTCGTACACGTACTTGCTGGTCTTCGTCTCGCGGTATCGCCAGCGCCTGCCGACTCGATAGAGCAGGTCGATCCTGGCGATGACCACGACGTCGGCGGACGGATCGTGAACGACGACGTGCTGTTCCGGATGGAACTCGGCGTCCTCTCCGGCGTGCCGGGCGGGGCAGACGAACGAGTGGTCCGCCAGCATCTGGAGCCGCAGCCTCGCCTCCTCCCTTCCGACGAGATCGGCCGTGGACGCCGCGAGGGACTCGGTCACGACCTCGTCGGTCCCGCACACCCGCAGAGGCGACCGGCGATGCCTGGCCTCGATCTCGTCATGCACGACCCGTCCACGTGTAGTGCTTTCGTTCTCCTCCCGCGCGATGTCACGGGGAAGGTTGAGCTCGTGGAGATAGGAGGTCAGGGCACACGTGTTGTACCGCCGAGCCGTGGTGACTGACCAGGTTCGGCGGGGGCGGGCGTCATCGTCGACACCCAACAGCCCCGGTACGGACGGAACTGCCGGGCAGGTGTCGACCAGCGGGCACTTTCCGCAGTCGAAACCGGGCCGCAACTCCTCGCCCGCCGCCACCTCCTGGAGACGCCCCCGCGCGTGTCCTTCGTAGGCCGCGAGCGCCTCCTCCGGCGTACCGTCGAACAGGACGTTGCCGGAGCCGTCCGCGCAACCGATCTCCACGATCCGCACGCGCTCTGGTCTCGTGGACCTCCCGATGTGCAGCCGGGGCGCCCAACGGTCGCTGTACACCGGTCCGCCGGTGGCCAGCACGGCAGCGGCCATCGCGATCTCGGCCTCGTCGCGGGGACGGCCTCCGACCTCGCGGAACCGGACGATGCGCAATTCACGCACCTCGTTGTTGGAGTAGCGCCGGCCGTACACGATCTCTTCGCGTGACCCGGTCGGCCCCTCGGCCGGCTGCTCCGGACGCCTCGCCCACAGGCGGGACACCGGCTCAAGCGCGAGTCCGTCGTGCAGCCGGGCGGCCGCTTCGAGATATCGCCGCACGGCGTGCTCGGTCCAGCGGGCCAGGGCCGGGTGCGCGCCGCGGCCTTCACCGCCGCGCCATCTCTCCAGCGCGGCATCGACGTCGTAACCGTCGAATTCGTGCAGGTCGAGTACCTTGTCGAGCGGTCCGAGCCCGAAGGTCTCCCAGATCCGTCTCTTCGGCCGGCGGCCGTTCGTCCTGCTCCGGGCGGGTAGCGCTTTCAGGGCGCGATAGCGGGGACAGCCGCCGGTGGACCGGGCCAGCGTTGACGGAGAGAAACGCAAGGGCGTATCGATCACCAGACCACTCCTTTCTTGCTTAAGCGGAGACGCAAGTCACGAAACCTGTTCTGTGTGCGCCTCACGCGTGCTAATTTCCGTTGCCGCGTCACTCTCAGGACGGTCGGGAAGAGCGAGGGAAGTGGGCATGACAAGGCTCCATGGGGTCTTCGCAGGCGTGAACACGTATGAACGCGGGAGCGGTTTTCGAGATCTGAGCTTCGCTGTCAGAGACGCGATGGCGCTGCAGGCACTGTTCGAGGACAATGTCGACGGTGAGACAAATCTAGCGCTTGATCATGATGTCACCAAGAAGAATTTCCTGACAGAAATCAGACATGTTGCGAACCAGTGCGGACCTGATGACCTCGCGGTGATCACCTTCTCGGGGCACGGGACTGTGGACGGCGAACTGGTGATGCACGACTCAGTTCCGGATAAACTGCACGAAACTGGTCTGCCGTTGAGGGAACTGCTGGAAGCCGTGGAGCAGATCCGCGCCCGCCAGGTCATCGTCGTGCTGGACTGCTGTTTCGTCGGCGGATTCGTGGAGGGTGGCCCGGCCTGGTACCCGGCCAAGACGGCGGGCCCGAGCACAAGCGAACACGCCCGGCGGGGAAGCGCGCTGACACCTGAGCACCTGGTTGACAAGTTCAGCGGAAAGGGACGGGTGGTCATCGCGGCCTCCGGCGAGGGGCAGATCGCCTACGAGGACAAGTGGCTTCGGCACGGAGTCCTCACCCATCACCTGATCCAGGCACTCCTCGGCCGAGGCATCGACGTTCAGAACAACCGGATCTCGTTCATGACGCTCGTTGAGCACGTCATGCGAAAGGTTCACTCCAACCCCGGCACGATCCGCAAGCCCCGCCAGGAACCGGTGGTGGGGGCGGTGACCGGCCTGATGAGCATCGAGATGTTCACGGTCGGGAAGAAGTACGAGAGCGTCGCAGGTGACTTCCGACCTCCGACGGTCAAGCCGGACCCGTTGGCCTTGGCCGAACACGGAATCCCGGCGGCGGCGTGCGAGGCGTGGAAGCGCCGCGTCGGCAGACTGACCGACTTCCAGGTCGGAGTGATCGACCGCGGGGGAGTGCTCACCGGCGAGAGCGTGCTCGTCGGCGCGCCCACTTCGAGCGGGAAGACGCTGATCGGCGAGATCGCCGCTCTGAACGCGGTCGCCGCGGGGCGCCCGGCGGTCTTTCTGGTGCCGACGCGTGCACTCGCGGACGAGCTCTACGACCTTTTCGTCCGTGACTACTCGAGCCTCGGCATCACGATCCTGCGCGCCACCGGCGGCAGGCGCGAGGACGTGCCCCGGCTTCTCTCAGGGCGGTTCCAGCTGGCGGTCTGTACCTACG
Source organism: Spirillospora sp. NPDC049652 (assembly GCF_040675125.1). Taxonomy (NCBI): domain Bacteria; kingdom Bacillati; phylum Actinomycetota; class Actinomycetes; order Streptosporangiales; family Thermomonosporaceae; genus Spirillospora; species Spirillospora sp. NPDC049652. The sequence continues at coordinate 12,567 of NZ_JBFAOF010000049.1, forward strand.
AGAAGTTCGTCGGTCTGCTCCAGGCGACGCCTGGCCTGCTCTCCAAGCTCGGCGTCCTCGTCCTCGACGAGATCCAGATGATCGGCGTCCCGGTCCGGGGCCCGAAGCTGGAGCTCCTGCTGACCCGGATTCGCGCCGGCAGGCGGGAAGGGCGGCCGGTGCCGCAGGTCATCGGCCTGTCCAGTGCGCCCGGCGCGGGCCGGACGCTCGCCGAGTGGGCCGGAATGACTCCTATGACTGGGGCCGAAAGGCTGACCCCGCTTCAGGAAGGCGTCGTCACCCCGGGGGGGCAGCATCGCCTGCGGGACCACGATGGCGCCGAACGGATCGAGGTCCTTGCGGGCTTTCAGCACGGAGGCGACGAGGAGGAGACCGCCCTCCACCTCGTCCAGCGGCTCGTAAGGGAGAACCAGCAGGTCATCGTGTTCCGAGCGCGGCGGTATCAGGCGTGGACGTTCGCGCAGAGACTCGCTCAGGTTCTTGGCCTGCCCCCGGCTCAGGCCGCGCTCGATGAGCTGCTCGGTGGCGACGACGGACGCGTCACCGAGCGGCTGCGCAACTGTCTGCGCCACGGTGTCGCCTTCCATGTCTCCGACCTGAGCGATGGCGAGCGGACCGTGGTGGAGCGCGCGTTCAGGCGACCCGCGAGCGAGGTTCGGGTGATTGTCGCGACGACGACCTTGGCGCAGGGGGTGAACCTGCCCGCGGACTGCGTGGTCGTCCACGAGCTCGAACACCCCTCCAGCTCCGACGCGCGGTACACGGTCTCCGAGTACAAGAACATGGCCGGACGAGCAGGCCGGACGGGACAGGTCGAGGAAGGGCGGGCCTTCATCATCGCGAGCAATGAGACCGATGCGGTACAGAAGTGGCGCGACTACGTCCAGGCCGCACCGCAGCCGTTGCGAACCGCCTTCCCCGTCAGCGGGGACGACCTGCGCACCACCATCCTCTCCCTTTTCACGGACGTCCCGGACGGCCGAGGCGGCTTTCGCAGCATCGACGTCGAGGAGACCCTGGCGTTGACACTCGCGTCCTATCAACATCGTCATGACCTCGCCGACGCCCAGCCCTTTCCCCCGGATGAGGTCGACCGCGCGCTCCGGTCTCTGAATGACGCGCGGTTGCTCCGAAGAGAGGGACAGGAGTACCGGCTGACTGGACTCGGCACCGTCGCGATGCGCAGTGGTCTGTCCATCACGTCCGTCACCGCCCTCGTTCGGGCACTTTCGGTCGTGGAACCAGGGGACATGAACCCGATCACCCTGATCTGCGCGGCTCAGCTGACCACGGAACTGTGTGACAACCGTTTCTCTGGTGGGTCCGTCAGCCGGGTCAAGGGCCCGCTCGTGTTCGGGCGGAAGCTGCAGGGACTCGGTGTGCCCGACCATGTCCTCGACCAGATGAGAGCGGCCGACGGAGGGACGGACACGTTCCTCTCCCGCGCCCGGCGGGCCGTGGCCTGCCACATGTGGAGCAGAGGAAGCCGACTCGTCAAGATCGAAGGCGCGATCTCCCTCCAGCAGCCGAAACAGTTCACCGATCCGGGGCCGGTGCGTCAGGCTGCGCGACGTGCGGCCGAGGTCGTGGAGGCCGCCCTGGAAATCGCGTTGGAGGTCAACGCGGGCGCTCTCGAACTCGGCGAGCTGCTGGAACTTCCGACACAGCTGGAGTTCGGTGTCCGCGCCGGGCTTGCGTCCGTCGCGCGGAACATGGAGGGCCCCGTCGAACGGCACGTGTTCCTCGACCTCGCCAACGCGAGGCTCACTACCGCCGCCGAGATCGTGAACGCGGACGATGACGTCCTGCTCGGGTGTGTGGGTGGCGACACAGGAGTGTTCGTTGCCGTCCGGAAGGCGGCGGAAGCCGCCATCGACGCCGATCGGGATGACGATCTCGACGGGCTGGTCGACTAGACCGCCGACGACGTGGACCAGCCTGTCGACCAGGCCAGACCGTACGAGCGCTGTGGGCTGAGATGGGCGAAGGAAGCGGCCGCGCGGCCGGTGGCGTCAAGGCGGACCGGGCAACGGGCGCGCCTCGGATCGCCCGCTTCCAGGGCGAGCTCGTCCTCGACGACCCAGACACGTTCCGGGACGGACGATCCGAAGTCGACCGTGAGGTCGAACCGGGCGCACCTGTGCTGCGGCGTGCAGACATAGAAGGGGAGGGGATGGGGGACGACGATCTTCAACGCCACCCCGTGCGCCTCCCCTCGGCCGAGCGGGTGCGGCAGGCCCACCCGCACGCGCGTCCGGGTGGCGGAGCATCGTTCGCGCGCTATCACGACGCCTCCCCGCAGTACCTCGATGGGGACACCGTCCGGATCGGCGGCCGGCTCGCCGACCGAGTAGGAGAAGCCGACTTCCCGCAGGCCGTCCTCCTGGCTGACGAGATCCCGTGCCTCCCGTATCTCGGTGGACGACGGACCGAGCCGGACGTGGGCGTCCAGCTGCCTGATAAGCCAAGATGGCTCCGCGCGGGGCAGGTTTTCGAGGGGCGAGACGGCGCAGGTCTGTTCCGCCACCTTCAGGAGCGTCGCGTCGAGGTGGCGTCTCACAGTGCGAGGATCGCAGCCTGTCTCCCGCCCCAATCGCGTGAGGCGGGCTTCCAGCCGTCTGTCACCGCTGCCGTCCAGAGCGAGGCCCACCGTGATGGCGCTCGCCTCCCTCGCCGACAGCGGTGCCAGGGCCTGGTGAAGGAACCACCTGACCTTCGTGCGCGTCGCCGTGGCGTCGTCGGCGTCGGTCACGCGGGCAGCCAGCCGCAACGATGGCCCGATCCGGAGGAGGGCCTTCGGGTCGTCCAGGCCGAAGCCCTTCCGCAGCGCTTTCAGTTCCGCGAGCAGCTCATTCACATCGTCCATGGGGCATCCCGGGCACCGCGTCTCCCAGCCAGATTGTGGAACGGATACGCGCCTCACCGAGCACGGCGGGCTTGAGTGTCCGATGGAGGGCGTCGGCACGGGACCAATGTTCGGCCGCCTCAGTGATCCGGCCGGTGACGGCCATGACGTTTCCGAGCCCGGTGGCCGCCCTCGCGGCCTCGTACCTGCTTCCGCATCGTGTGGCGAGCTCCGCGGCCCGCTCGTAGCCGGACAGCGCGGCGTCCAATTCTCCGGCCTGGAAATGCGCCCACGCCATGCAGTTCACCGACATCGCGACGTCGAGCGGAACGTTCAGCATCTCGAACTCTCGGCGCGCCTCCACCGCGTGGTTCACCGCCTCCTGGTAGTCACCGAGCTCGGTTTCGGCCAGCGCGATCGCGCGCAGCGTGATAGCCGCGTTCCGACGGTTTCCTCGGCCTTGGTAAGCGTGCCACGCGACGCGCAACTCCAGCAGCGCCTGCTCAAACTGACCGGTATAGAGCGACGTCCAGGCGATGTTGGACAGTGCGCTGGTCACACCGTGTTCGTCGCCTATCGTGCGGAACAGCTCCAGGGCCTGCTGGTACTGAGCGGCCGCGTCAGCCAGGTCGCCCCGGTCGGCGTGCGCGATTCCCAGGCTGTTGTGGGCGATCGCCGCTTCCCGTTCGGCACCGGCTGCACGAGCACAGTCCACCGCCGCCCGATGGGTGCTGATCCAGGGTTCCCAGAGTTTCGCCAGGAAGAAGTAGTCGCGCAGTGCGAACGACAACTGCCAACACAGGCTGTGCAGCCCTCGTGCGGCGGCCTCGTGGCACAGGTCCACGAGGACGGGCCACTCCGACTGGATCCACTCCAGGGCGCTCTCGCGGTCGGAGAACGCATCCTCGGGAACGTCGGTGGCCACGGAGACCCGGTGCCGCCGTGGATCGATGAGCCTGCCGGACGCCTCAGCCAGGCGCACCGACCGGTCGAGCAGCCGCAGCATCGCGGCCTTTCGCTCCCCGGTGTCGATCTCCGGCAGGATCTGGTCCAGAGCGAAGTACCGCAGCAGGTCGTGCATCACGACGCTGTCGAAACTCTCGTAAGCCACCAGGTGGGCGTCCGCCAGGCGGCCGAGGAGGCGGCGTGCGCGCGCGGGAGCGACGCCCGCGAGCGCGGCCGCGCTGTCGACGCGGATGCGCCGCGAAGGATGCAGTCCGAGCAGTCCGAACAACTGTCGCTCGTCCTCGCCGAGCGCCTCGCACGAGAGCGTGAGCGCCGCTGCGACGCTGCGCTCTCCGTCGTCCAGGAGATCCAGGCGCGCGCTCTCGTCGGCCAACGCGGCCGCGAAGTCCGCGATGCTCCACGTCGGCTCGGCTCGGAACCGCGCTGCCGCGATGTTGATCGCGAGCGGCAACCGTGCACAGTGTCCGACGATCCGATCGACTGCCACGTTCTGCCCTTCGGCACGGTCGCCGACCGCCGAACGGAAGAGCGCGCCCGCGTCAGCATGGGACAGAGCACCCACTCGGACGACGACGGCACTGTCGAGTGCATTGAGCCGGCTCCGGCTCGTGATGAGGACACGGCACCCGCGCTCCGCCGGCAGCAACGCCCTGACCTGCTCGGACGTTCCCACATCGTCGAAGATGAGCAGGACTCGCCGTCCCTGCAGAGCACTCTGGTAGATGCTCGCGAGCACCGCATCACCGGACGGGATCTCCTCTGCGGGCACCTTGAGCGCTGTGAGCAGGCTCCGTAGCGCCTCTGCCGGGGTCGGCGCGGTCGACTCAGGGGTATGGGCGCCGAAATCGAGGTACAGACAGCCATCCGGGAACAGATCCGCAGCGTCCCACCCGGCGCGAACGGCCAGAGTCGTCTTCCCCCCGCCCGGACCACCGACCAGGACACAGACGTTCGGGCCGCTGGCGCTCCGCACGAACTCACCGAGATCCGCCAGCTCCTCCCCACGTCCGACCAGACGCTCCCCGGCCGGCGGCAAACCGATGAGGCCGCTGCGTCGGGTCCTTCTCTGCGCGAGCGCCATCAGCTGCCCTTCCGCGCTGAGCACCTCGTCGAGACGGCGGGCGAGATCGGGCATGACTGTTCCCGACCCCGTCTCGATTCTGCTGAGCCAGCCCTTGGAACAGGGCGCGAGTTGTGCGAGCTCCCGTTGCGAGAGACCCGCATCCTCCCGTCGACGCCGCAACTCGGCGCCGAATGCGTGGACGATGTCCCCCATGCGGCAATGATGCCCATCCTCGGTCCTTGATCGTTGCGAAAACCGGCTGCCGGTCGGCGGAGACACTCCCGCCCGTCGGAACGCGAGGTTCGAAACCACCACCAGGTTCAACCCGCCACGAAGAGATGTGAGTGCACGGTGCCTTCCTTTGTCAGCCGAACCGGACGCTGACACGTTGACCCGGCGTGAGCCGGAGCGGAAGGCGTTTCCGGTTCCCGTTCACATAGGAAACCCGGAAACCCTCACTCACCAGCGGCTACTGCACTGGGATGCCCGAGGTCCGGCGGGCGGGTGGGGCAGGCGGGGCGACGCAGGACGGTGTTGTGTCTCGACACTCGCTGCGGGCTCTGTCGAGCACGCGGGGCGTCAGCGGGTGAGGGCGTGGTCGATCCAGTCGTCGGACTGGTCGAGGAGGAGGTGGCCGGCGCCGAGGATGCTGGCGTCGCGGCCGGAGCGGGACGTGCTGATCTCCAGGTTGCGGGTCGCCAGCGGGAGGCAGCGCTGGTAGATGGCGCCGCGGATGGTCGCGACGAGCGGCTCGGCGTTGGACAGGCTGCCGCCGATGACCAGGGCGTCGGGGTTGAAGAAGTTCACCAGGGCGGTGAGGACGTCCCCGATGAGGCGGCCGGCGTTGCGGACCGCGGCGGTGGCCTGCGGGACGCCGTCGGTGACCAGGTCGACGATCCGGGCGGGGGAGTCGGCGGTGATGCCCTGGGCGGCGAGGGCGGCGGTGAGGGCGGCGCCGCTGGCGTGCGCCTCCAGGCAGTCGGGGTGGCCGCAGGAGCAGTCGACGGTCGCCTCGGAGTGGATGCGGACGTGGCTGATGTCGCCCGCCGCGCCGCGGCCGCGGTGCAGGCGGCCGTCCACGATGACGCCGCAGCCGATGCCGCTGCCGAGCTTGATGACCATGATGTTGTCGAGGCCCGGCCAGGAGGCGCGGTGCTCGCCGACGGCCATCAGGTTCGCGTCGTTCTCCACCAGGACGGGGATGCCGGCGCGCTCGGCGGCGAACTCGCGGACGGGGAAGTCGTTCCAGCCGGGCATGCGCGAGGGGGAGACGACCTGGCCCGTCGCGGGGTCGACGGGGCCGGGCATCCCGATGGCGAGGCCGCGGACGGGCACCGCGCGCAGGCCGTGCTCGCCGGTGAGCGCGCGCAGGCCGTCGAGGACGGCCGTGAGGGTGGCCTCGGGGCCGACCGTCGTACACGTGAGCCCCTCCACCAAGTACACCGAGTACGACGCCTACGCGGCCGCCGCCGAGGAGGCCGCCGAG
>NZ_JBFAOF010000050.1:0-18716 GCF_040675125.1 Spirillospora sp. NPDC049652
AGCGCCTTCAGCTCGTTGCGCGGCGCACGGTCCATACTGAGGTGATCGTCCCACGGGATGCGGACCAGCGCCCGGCAACGCCCCCGGGCGACCGCCTCGGCCTGCTCGACGTCGTCCATGCTGCGGCGGCTCACCCCGTTGATCACGGTCACGGCCCGCTGCCGCAGGTCGGTGTACCCGTGGCCGTCCAGCCACTCGTAGGTCATCGCGACCGCGCGCGGGGCGTCCGCGCTGGCGGGTGCCACGAGGACGACCTGGTCGGCGTACGGCAGCACGCGGGCGACGACGGCGGCGGCCGCGTCCAGCAGCGTCACCGAGTAGAACCTGTCGATGGTGCGGATGGCGAGCGCGTAGTCGCGGTCGTCGAGGGCCTGCAGCGGGTTCTTCCCGGCCGCGATGACGTCCAGCCCGGACCTGGCCTGCGAGGTGTACCGGCGCATCGCGGTCAGGCTGCCGATCTGGTCGGCGCGGGTGATGAGCCCGGTCAGCGTCTCGTTGGTCTCGCTGCGCGTCCGCCGGGCGAGCGCGCCCGGCCCCGGGTTGACGTCCACGGCCACGACCGGCTCGCCGTTGTGCTGCGCGAACGTGTGGCCGAGCATCAGCGCGGTCACCGTCTGCCCCGCGCCGCCGGTGCAGCCGAGGACGACGATGTGCCGCGAGCCCTGGAACGGCTGCTGGAGCCGCTGCTCGTACTCGGCGTCGGCGTCGCCGTGCCCGCCGCCGACCGCGTGGAACAGCCGGCGCAGGCCGCCGCCGGTGACCTCGTGCTCCGGGTCGGGCGGCGTGATCGCGGGTTCCGGCGCGCGCGGCGGCTCGGGCGGCGGCGGCAGCGGCCGGGGCCGCACCGGCGACGCGGGCCCGGAGCGCACCGGCCGCGGCGGCGGCGCGTCCTCCACCGGAGGCACGTCGGGCGCGGGCGGCGCGGGCTGCTGGGGGGACGGCGCCTGCGCGGACGCCGCTGGCTGGACGGTGGGCGGCGGGGCGGGCGGCGGCACGTCCTGACGCTGCGCCGTCGGCCACGGCGACGGCCGCGACAGCTCCTCCGACCACGGCTTGGGCTCCCGGCGGACCGGCCGCCACTCCCCCTCGCCAGCGGGCCGCTGACCAGCCGGAGCACGCCCCGGCTCGCCCTGCGATGCCGCGGGGCGCTCCGCTTCCCGCCGCTGAGCCGGAGGCCGCTCCGTCCCACCCGGCGAGGCCGCAGGACGCCCCGGCTCCCTCTGCTGGACAGCAGGACGTTCCTCTTGCGCGGCCGCCGGCCGACTCGGCTCCCCCTGCTGCGGACGTCCTGGTTCTCCCTGCGGAGCCGCAGGACGTCCCGCCTCCCGCTGCGAAGCTGCGGAAGGCTTGGCCTCGCCGGGCCAGGCCGCGGGGGACGCCGGTCGCCCCGGGTCGCCCTGAGCGGCCCCGGCCTGCCCGAACGCGCCGGGCACGGCCCGCTCGGACCGCCGGACGATGTTCCCTCGGGCGACGAGCTTGTCCCCCTCCTCAGGCACACTCCGCGCGGCGGGCTGCTGCGGGATATCGGGCCGCGTCGGAGCCGCCTTCTGAGGAATGTCGTCCCGGGTGACGGGGGCTTCCTGCAGAGTCCGCCCGTCGCGTCCCCGCACCGCGGACTCCTCGGGCCTCGACGCTCCCTGGGGACGCGCACCGACCGGAGTCTCGCCGACCTGCTCACCGCGTCGGGCCCCGGCGTCCTGCGCGGCCTCCGTCCTCGCGGGCCCTTCGGACGCGCCCGACTGCTTGGCCGGAGGCTCGGATCCGCTCGCACGACGCCACACGAACGCGTCCTCGGGCGCGTGAGACGGAGCCGCCGGTCCGCTCGCCCCGAACCGCACCGGACCGGAGCGCGCCGACGTGTCCATGCCCTCGCGACGCTCGGCCTCGCGCCCGGCACCCGGTTCCGCTGGAACCTCGCTCCGGGACGCCGGGACATCCTCGGGAGTCTGCGTGCCGTGCTCGACGCCAGGCGCGCCCGGACGCGCGACGTCCGCAGGGGTGTCCGTCGCTCCGGAAGTCACGGACGGGTGAGCGGCCGCAGCCTCCTGGTCGGTGCGCTCACTCTGAGGCGAGGCGGTGACCTGCGGAATGTCAGGGCGCGTCGGGGCGGGCTGCTGGACCGGAATGTCGGGACGCGTCGCCGGAGGCACGGCGCCCTGAACCTCCTCGGCGGACGCGTCCCTCGGACGCGGAGTACCGAGGCGGCGGCGGACGCGCCCGAACATCGACGGAGGCCCGTCGATGCCCTGAGGCGGAATCCCCGGCTCCTGGCCGGACACGGTGTCCGCGGACGCCGCTCCAGCCGACGCCTCCGTCGCGGCTGCCGACCCGGCAGCCGTCACGCGCTCGTCCGCACCCTCGGCTCCAGCACCGACCTCGGCTTCCGACCCGCTCACGGACCGGCCCTCAGACGCGCTTCCGCCGTCCGCCCCAGACGTAGCCTTCCCACCGACCGCGCCCTCAGCCTCAACCCCGTCCTCACGCACAGCCCCCTCCGCAGACGTGGACGCGGCCTCAGGCGCGGACGCGGCCCCTCGTGTGGGGGCTGTCCCTCGCGCGGACACGTCCCCGGGCACACGGCCGGATCCTGACGCGGGCACGGTTCCCGGGGTGGGAACGGTCCCTGGCGCGGGCGCGGTCTCGGATGTAGCACGGGTGTCCGGCGCGGGCGTGGCGTCTCGGGCGGGCGTGGACGCGGGCTCGGTCGCGCCCTGGTGCTCGCCCCCGGTCGCGGCCCACCGTGCGGACGCGGCGTCCGAAGTGAGCGGCGCGCTTGGCGTGGACGAGAGCCCGGTCGCCGTCGCGGACTCGGCCGCGCCCTCCTCGTCGTGCACGGTCGCAGCCCATCGCGGCGTCGCGGTGTCCGGTGCCGTCGTGACGTCCGGGCGCGGGGACGCGCCCGGAGCGGTCGTGGGCTCAGGCGTCGTGCCTGGTTCGGGCGTGCCCTCCTGCTCGCGGAGGCTCGCGGAGCGCGGGGAGGTGCGGTGGTCCGGGGCCGTCGTGGCGCCAGGGGCGGGTGCGGTTTCGGCCGCGCCCTCCTGCTCGCGGGCGGTCGCAGCCCAGGGGGGCGTGGCGACCGGGGTGGGCGTTTCCTCGGGGGCGGGCTCGGGGTGGGGGCGCTTGGGGAGGTTCTGGGTGATGGTCTCCCAGAAGTCGGCGGGGGCGCCGGGGCGGCGGATGCCGGACGCGAGGGCGCGCTTGCCGGAGCCCGGCTGGGCGGGCGACTCCAGTTCGGGGGTCGCCGGGGGGTGGTCGATGTCCGCGTCCGGGGTGAAGGTCGCGCCCGCGACGTGGATGTCCGGTTCCGGGGGTCGCTGGGCCGGGGCCTCCGCGAGCGGCGGGGCGTCGGCCGGGGACGCGGATTCGGCGAGCGGCGCGGCCGGGGGCTCGAGCTCCGCGTACACCGGCTCGGCGCGTTGAGGCTGCGGGTCCGGATCCGCGTACGCGCGCTGCGGCGCGGGCTCGGCCGCGTAGGCGGGTTGCAGGGCCGGGTCGGCCAGCGCGGGACGGATCGCGGCGTCGGTGAGGGACGGGGCGTGGGCCGGGGCGCGCTGGGTGCCGAGCGCGGCGGGGAACACCGCCGGGATCGCGGCGGGCGCGGTCTCCTCGACCTGCGGACGGCCCTTGCGGCCCTTGCGGGTGCGGCGGACGGCCTTGACCGCGGCGCGTTCGGCGGCGTGGTCGGCGCGGCGCCAGACGCGGCCGACGACGACGACCTCGCGGGGTTCGCGGATCGGGGTGAGGCGGCACCAGGTGCGGGGCTCGGCGAGGAACCGGGTGTGCGAGAGCAGCAGCTCGGTGAGCCGCTTGCCCTCGATCACCGGACGCGTCGCCAGCCACGTCAGCAGCCACGGCGGGACGAGGTAGATGACGTGCCAGGGGGTCTTGAAGGGGAGGCCGACCAGCCGGAGCATCAGGATCCAGGGAATGAACACCCCGGCGAACACGCCGATCTGGACCAGCGGCAGCGGCATGGGCAGCCGCAGGTCGTACAGCTTGTACAGCCGCTTCTCGATGCGCCAGATGTTCGTGTACGTGGGTAGATCCACGCCCCTACTCCCCTTTGACTGCGCTGGGCACGGTGTCGCCTGCCGGGTCCCCGCGGCGCGGGGCCCTGGACCGTCCTGGCGGGACTAGGTCAGGTTCACCCCCAGCGCCTTGGCGATCGCCTTGGCCGTCGTCTCGATGATGTTCGGCACGTAGAAGACCACGCCGATCGCGACCGCCAGCACGATGAACTGGACGAAGCGGGTGATCTCCCGGGTGAACAGAAAGAAGATGGCGACAATGGAGACGATCACCAGGAAGAGCGGGCCGAAGATCTGGCGCAGCCAGTCCGCGAGCTGGTCCGTTCTGAGCTGGTCGTTGTTGTTGGGCGCCGCCAGAATCTGGTCGGGAATCGACGCCATGAGGTGGTGCAGCATCGACTGACTACCTTCCTGGTTCGGCGGGGGTCGTTACTTGTGTGTGGGTCACGTCGGGGACTTTCATGATGCGTTCGGTTGGGCCGTGCCACGAATGTCGTGCACGTACCAGGTGCCGTTTTTCTTCACCACGGACAGGTCGTAGGTCTGGTCGAGTTCACCTCCGACGGCGCCCCCGGCGGCGGGCATCTGCCAGCCGACGGTGACGGTGACGGTGCGGCTGTCGACCGGACCCCTGGGTGCGATGACCTCTCTGACCTGCACGAAGGTGACCGAATCGGCGAGTCCTCGGATCGGGGGGCCGTCCGAGAAGCGTTGCAGCGCGGCCTGGTCGCTGCGGGCGTAGGCGGGGAAGAACTGCGTCATGACCGGGGCGAGCTCGGCTTCGAGGGCGCCGTCGCGGTCGCGGACGCCGGGCTGCGGGAGGGCGGCCTTGGCGGGCGGGGGGAGCAGCGCCGGCCGCGCGGAGACCACCATCGCGCCGTTCTTGGCGTAGACCGGGACCGCGAGCCGGAACCACTTGCCCTGCGCGCCGGCGAGGACGGTGACGATGGCGTTCTCGGCGTCGCGGACGTCCACTCCGGCGACCTGGGCCGACTGCAGCTGCAGCTGGCCGACGTCGTTCCAGCCGAACTGCGCGGACGCGCCCTCCGGGACGAACGCCCGCAGCTGCTGGGCGCGCGCGTCGGCGGAGCGCGGGTCGTAGTTCAGGTACACGTGGACGAACTGGAGCGCGAACGCCCCGGCGGCGGCGGTGGGGAAGCCGTGGGCGGACGTGCCGGACCCGCCGGTGGACGAGCCGTCCTTGGCGGTGAACCGCTCGAACGGCGCGCGTACGCCGTTCACCACGATCACGATGATCAGCGCCCAGAGCACGGCGCGCCCGAGCCAGACCCACCAGCGCCCGCCGGAGCCGCCCCAGCGGCCGCCGCGGACGGACCCGCCGCCGCGCCGGGAGCCGCGCCCGGACGTCGCCCAGGGGTCGTCGACCGGTCCGAGGGCGTGCTCGGACGGTCCGGCGTCGTCGACGCCGGCGGGCTGGTGGCCGTCTGTCACGGCCGACCTGCGAGCCATCCTGCCTCCGCTCGCGCCCTCCGTCGGACGGCGCGCTCTGTGTGCCTGCTCTGGGTGTGCCTGATCCCTGCCGATGTGGCCCATTCCGAGCCCACCTCGGCCCAGCGTAACCACGAGCGTCAATTGTTCCAGCGCATCGCGGGGAAGCACAGTCCCGGCACGCGGTTGTGGATAATGCAATCCACCTCAGCAGGAACTGGGAAGATTGCCAAACGGTGACGATCCCGTATCGCCGACTCCGAACGACGCGCGCCACCCCGTTTCGGACAAGCGCCCCGGTACGGGAGGTGCTTGGTTACCCCGGAAGATCGACTTCCGAAATCTCCTTGCGGAAAACCCGGCACCGTGTCCGCTTCGCGACAGAGCGCATCACCTGGGTGTCCGCCGGGATACCTCGTGCATCCGGGAGGGACACCCCGAACACATGCGAGAGCGGACGGAACCACCCCTGGTGGTCCGCCCGCTCTCGTCCGTCACCGCCCGCCGCCGGGGCGCGACCGCCGACAGGCTTCCGTTTTTGTACTGGTTCCGCCGGAGATGACCCTTCGGCTACAACAGGGAACCCCAACGTCCCGGCAACGTCCCTCCACCCGTCGCGCCACCCGCCGGTACGCCGTGGAGCCCGTTCCCCACGCCGGCCCCAAGGGACCGCACAGGACGATCAGACGTTGAAGCGGAACTCGACGACGTCGCCGTCCCGCATGACGTACTCCTTGCCCTCCATGCGCACCTTGCCCTGGGTGCGGGCCACCGCCATGGTGCCGGCGGCGGCGAGGTCGTCGAAGGACACGATCTCGGCCTTGATGAAGCCGCGCTGGAAGTCGGTGTGGATGACCCCGGCCGCCTCCGGCGCGGTCGCGCCCTTGGGGATCGTCCAGGCCCGCGTCTCCTTGGGGCCGGCCGTCAGGTAGGTCTGCAGGCCGAGGGTGTCGAACCCGATCCGGACCAGCTGCGACAGGCCGGACTCGCCCTGGCCCATGCCCTGCAGCAGTTCGAGCGCCTCGTCGTCGGGCAGCTCGATCAGCTCGGCCTCGATCTTGGCGTCCAGGAAGATCGCCTCGGCGGGCGCGACGAGCTCGCGGAGCCGGGTGCGCAGCGCCTCGTCCGAGAGCTCCTCCTCGTCCAGGTTGAAGACGTAGAGGAAGGGCTTGGCGGTGAGCAGGTGCAGCTCGCGCAGCAGGGACAGGTCGATGCCGGCCTTGTCGGCGCCCGCGAACAGCGTGACGCCCTCGTCCAGGATCTTCTGCGCGGCCTGGACGGCCTCGACGACCGCGAGCTGCTCCTTGTCCTTCTTGGTGCGCGCCTCCTTCTCCAGGCGCGGCAGGGCCTTCTCGATCGTCTGGAGGTCGGCGAGGATCAGCTCGGTGTTGATCGTCTCGATGTCGCGGGCGGGATCGGTGTCGCCGTCCACGTGCGTGACGTCGGAGTCCTCGAAGGCGCGGATGACCTGGCAGATCGCGCTGGTCTCGCGGATGTTGGCGAGGAACTTGTTGCCCAGCCCCTGCCCCTCGGACGCGCCCTTGACGATGCCCGCGATGTCCACGAACTCCATCGTGGCCGGGATGATCTTGGCTGATCCGTAGATCTCCGCCAGCCTCTCCAGCCGGGGATCGGGCACCCCGACCACGCCGACGTTGGGCTCGATGGTCGCGAACGGGTAGTTCGCGGCCAGCGCGTCGTTCTTGGTCAGCGCGTTGAACAGGGTGGACTTGCCGACGTTGGGCAGTCCCACGATTCCGATGGAGAGGCTCACAGGCGCCAAGTTTATGGGCCCGCGCGCCCGCTCGGTCACGCGCCCGCGTCGGCGAGGAACTCCGCGATGTGCCGGAAGGCGGCCTTACCCTCCGGAACGAACTCCGCGAAGATCGGGAAGACGTGCGCCAGGCCGTCCCACTCCTGGTAGACGCTCCGCACGCCGGCGGCGAGGGCGCGCTCGTGCGCGGCGCGCGTGTCGTCCCGCAGGATCTCGGTGCTGGACGCCACGAACAGCGTCGGCGGGAGGCCGGTCAGGTCCCCGCGCGCGGGGGCGTGGAGCGGATCGTCCTCCGGCTTGCCGTCGCAGTAGGCGCGGCCGAGCCAGGCGAGGTTCTTCGCCGGGATGAGGCAGTCGGTGCGCTCGTTCGTGCGGTGCGAGTCCGCCGCGCACAGCAGGTCCACCCAGGGGGACAGGCACACCGCCGCCTTGGGCAGGGGCAGTTCCCGCTGCTTCAGCGCCAGGAGCAGCGCCATGGTCAGGTGGCCGCCGGCGGAATCCCCGCCGACCACGATGTTCTCCGGCGTGTAGCCCCTGTCCAGGAGGAACTCGTAGGCGGCGACCGCGTCCTCCAGCGCGTCGGCGGGAGTGTGCTGCGGGACGAGCCGGTAGTCCAGGGCCAGGACGACCCGGCGCGTCGCGGCCGACAAACGCCAGTTGAGCGGCCGGTACAGACGCGGTCCGCCGAAGAAGTAGCCGCCGCCGTGCAGGTAGAGGAAGACCTTGTCCTCGTCCGGATTTCCCGCCCGCACCCACTCGGCGGAGCACGTCCCCAGGTCCTGTGGCTCGAACGTCACTCCGCGCGGGCTGCTCTGGGCGTGCCCCAGCAGGGCCCCGGCCCGCTGCACCCGGAGCAGTCCGGCGTCAGAGTGCGGGCTGGTGGCCCAGAACGAGCGGATGAGCACGCGGATGACCCTGTTCGCGATGCGCGCCTGGAGGGACGCCGGGGCGCCGGGCTCCATCGAGAGGGCACGGGCCACGCTGCGCTGCCTCCGCGTGGCGGCGACCGGCCGCAGGGCCCGCCGCTCCGAACCGGCGGACGGAGCGGCGGACTCGGGAGAGGCGGAGGCAGGGGACGCGGAGTGGGGGGTGGACGTCATGGTCCTAAGTACACAATGAGTCCAATAGTCGGGACAACAGGGGCGGCTCGCCCGAAGTTCGGCGCGTCGCGCCCGTCCGCCCACGTTCCGCTGCCACGATTGACGGATGGATCTCGCGCTGCTCGCCGGCCTGCTCCTCGGGGCCGTCCTCGGCGTGGTGGTCGGATACGCCCTCGCCACCGGCCGGCAGGGCGCGCTGATCGCCCGCGCCAGAGCCGCCGAGGAGAAGCTCGCCTACGCCGAGGAGCGGATGGCCGAGCACTTCGAGAACCTGTCCGCCAAGGCGCTGGACGCGTCGAACCAGCGGTTCCTGGAGCTCGCCGACGCCCGGCTCAAGGTCGCCGGGGCCGAGGCCGCGGGCGAGCTCGACCGGCGCAAGCAGGCCGTCGAGCACCTGGTCGCGCCGCTGCGCGAGACACTCGCCAAGGTCGAGGAGCAGCTCCGCGAGGTCGAGACCGGACGCCGCGAGTCGCACGCGATGCTCGCCAAGCAGGTCGAGTTCGTCCGGCAGAGCGGCGACCAGCTGCGCACCGAGACGCGCGCCCTCGTGCGCGCGCTGCAGCGGCCCGAGGCGCGGGGGCGCTGGGGCGAGCTGCAACTGCGCCGCGTGGTCGAGCTCGCCGGGATGACCCACCACTGCGACTTCGACGAGCAGGCGTCCGCGGCCACCGAGGACGGCACCGTCCGGCCCGACCTGGTGGTCCGGCTGGCGGGCGGCAAGAACATCATCGTCGACAGCAAGGTCTCGCTCGCGGCCTACCTGGAGGCGGCGTCCACCGGCGACGCGTCCGCCGAACGCGACCGGCTCGACGCGCACGCCCGGCACATCCGCGACCACGTCGACCGGCTCGCCGCCAAGAGCTACTGGCAGGCGTTCAGCCCGGCCCCGGAGTTCGTCGTGCTGTTCGTCCCGGGCGAGGCGTTCCTCGCGCCCGCGCTCGACCGCGACCCCGCGCTGCTGGAGTACGCGATGCGGCGGCGCGTCCACATCGCCACCCCGACGACGCTGATCACCATGCTGCGCACGGCGTCCTACGCGTGGCAGCAGGAGGCGCTGTCGCGGAACGCGCGCGCGGTGTTCGACCTCGGCAAGGAGCTGTACGAGCGGCTCGGCACGATGGGCCGCCACGTGGACGAGCTGGGCCGCTCCCTCACCGGGGCCGTCCGCGCCTACAACCGGACGGTCGGCTCCCTGGAGACCCGTGTCCTGGTGTCCGCGCGGAGGCTGAACGAGCTGGGCGTGGTGGAGGACCGGCTGGAGGCCCCCGCGCCCGTCGAGGACAGTCCGCGCCCCCTGTCGGCCGCCGAGTTCACCGATCCCGCCCCCGCGGACGACCGCGGGCAGGACGCGGACGCCCGCCCGCGCTCGGAGCGAGGTGACGCCCGCCCGCGCTCGGAGCAGGCTGCGGACGCGCACGCGCGCTCGGGGCAGGATGCGGACGTCCGCCCGCGCCCCGCCCCGGCCCCGGAAGCGGTAGGTTTCGGCGGACGGGCCATCCCTGATCAACATGATCGGCGAGAGAGGTGGCAATGAGAACTTCGACGGTTCGTGACGCGCCGGACGGCGCCTCACCCGGGCCAGGGGGTCCAGTGCGGCAGAACGCCTCCGCGCGCCGGTCGTCGCGGCCGTCCGGCCCCGCCGGTCCGGTCACCCTCACCGGCCGGGGCGGCGTCGCGCTCATCCTCGTCGCCGCGCTGCTCGGCGCCCTGCTGGCGCGGTGGGTCGACGTCTCACTGCTCGCCGGCGGCCTGTTCGTCGCGGGCTGCGCGCTCGCCGCCCTGCTGACCCGTCCGGCCGACCTGCCGACGCTGGTCGTCAGCCCCCCGCTGGCCTGCTTCGCCGCGACCGTGGTCGCCGAGTTCGCCGCCGACGACGGCCCGCTCACCCGGACGCTGGCGCTCGGCCTGCTGAGCGCCCTCGCGGGGATCGCGCCGTGGCTGTTCCTCGGCACCCTGCTCGCGTTCGCCGTCGCCGTCCCGCGCGGCCTGCCCGGCGCGTTCCGCGACCTGCGCGCCCGCCTGGCCCGCGGCCGCACCCTCGCCGAGGACGACGACATCGACCCCGTCCGCTGGGAGGAGCCGGCGAACCGCCCCCTCCCCCACGGCGACATCGACTAGACGACCGACCGGCCGTCGGACGCGCCCGCCGGGCGGGCGGTCAGACCGGTTCGACGCGGAGGTCCTTGCGGAGCTCGTGCGGGAGCGCGAAGCGCATGCGCTCCTGGACGGACTCGATCTCCTCGACCTCGCCGTAGCCGCGCTCGGCCAGCCAGGCGAGGACGCCCTGCACCAGCTCGTCGGGCACCGACGCGCCGGAGGTGACGCCGACCGTGCTGACGCCCTCCAGCCAGGACTCCTGGATCTGCTCCGGGTAGTCGACCAGGTGGGCGTCGTCGGCGCCGTGCTCCTTGGCGACCTCGACCAGCCGCACCGAGTTGGACGAGTTGGTCGAGCCGACCACGATCACCAGGTCGGACCGGGCGGCCATCTGCTTCACCGCGACCTGCCGGTTCTGGGTGGCGTAGCAGATGTCGTCGGACGGCGGGTCCATCAGCTTGGGGAAGCGCTCGCGCAGCTTGTCGACCGTCGCGACCGTCTCGTCCACCGACAGCGTGGTCTGGGACAGCCAGGCGACCTTCTCCGGGTCGCGGACGACCACGTTGGCGACGTCGTCCGGGCCGTCCACCAGGTGGATGTGGTCGGGGGCCTCGCCAGTGGTGCCGATGACCTCCTCGTGGCCCTCGTGGCCGATCAGGAGGATGTCGTAGTCGTCCTTGGCGAACCGGACGGCCTCCTTGTGGACCTTGGTCACCAGCGGGCACGTCGCGTCGATCGTGCGCAGGTTCCGGCCGCGCGCCTCGTCGTGCACCACGGGGGCGACGCCGTGCGCCGAGAACACCACGATCGCGCCCTCGGGGACCTCCTCGGTCTCGTCCACGAAGATCGCGCCGCGCTCCTCGAGCGTGCGGACGACGTGCACGTTGTGCACGATCTGCTTGCGCACGTAGACCGGCGCGCCGTACTTCTCGAGGGCGAGCTCGACCGTCTCGACGGCCCGGTCGACGCCGGCGCAGTAACCGCGCGGCTTGGCGAGCAGGACCCGGCGCTGGCTGGTGGAGGTCATGCCTCCTATCGTACGAGCCGTCCCACGCGTCCCGGACCGGCCACGCGCGGCCCGCACGGCATCGGCACCCGACCGGCACCCAACCCTCACCACCGCATCGGACCACCCTGCCCCGCGGGTCCCGGAAAGACGCAGGTGAAGCCCGCACTGTGACCGAACCCACGCCTTCTTGGACGGAAATCCATTAGCGAGGGTGCCTGATATCGCTGCTTTGGGGCAGAGTTGTGGGGACAGACGGTGCGTTACACACGGTGCACACCCGTCCGGCCCGGTCCGCCGGCGGGCGCAGCAGGAGGAGTGACAACGATGACGAGATCACCGCGCCGCCTCAAGGAGCAGGTCCGGGAGACCGTCGGCGAGCAGGTCCGCGACCTTCCGCTGCACGCCGTCCGGCTGGCCATGTTCGGTGTCGGCCGGGCCCTGCTGCTGAGCGACCGGATGACCCGGGACTACAAGGAGCTGACCGGGGGCGGCGGCGTGAAGCCGGTCCTCGGCCGGATCCGCAAGGACGTGCGGCACACGGCGGTCTCCGTGGTCGGCACGGTGGTGGAGCGGGTCCGCGGCGGCGAGGACGAGCCGGAGCCCGCGCCGCGCACCACCCGCACCCGCCCGTCGGCGCGCTCGTCGGAGCGGCCTGCCGCCCGGCCGTCCGAGCGGGCGCAGGAGCGTCCGGCCTCGAAGGACAACGAGATCTCGGTCGGCAAGCCCGCCGCCCCCGCCCCGCGCTCCGCGCCGGAGCCCGAGGCCAAGAGCAGGACCGAGGCCAAGAGCACCGAGGCCAAGAAGGCCAAGGTCGACTCGAAGGCCGATGCCAAGCCCGCTTCCAAGCCCGCTGCGGACGACGCCGGCCGGACCGGGACCAAGAAGTCCGAGGTGAAGGCGGCTTCCACGTCCGAGCCGAAGGCCGAGGCCAAGTCTGCGCCGAAGGCCGAGGCCAAGTCCGAGGGCAAGACCGCCTCCAAGGCCGGGGCCGACGACAAGCCCGCTGCGAAGTCCTCGTCGAAGAAGGCCGGGGCCGGGGAGCTGCCGGTGCCGGACTACGACTCGGCGACGCTGCCGCAGCTCCGCGCCCGGCTGCGCGGGCTGACCGCGGACCAGGTGAAGCTGCTGCGCGAGTACGAGCGCGACAACGAGGCCCGGCCCGAGATCATCCGCATGTACGAGAACCGGATCGCCAAGCTCAACGGCTCGAACTGAGCCGAGGCCGCGGTCGCGGCCCTCGCGAAAGCCCGTTCGGAAACGCTTCCGGACGGGCTTTCCTATGTCCGGAGGCGTCCTGCCTGCCCGGCGGCGGCCTCGGGTTCCCGCTCGCGGGGGATGCCGGTCACCCGCCGGAGGGAGGCGGGCGGCCCGTCCCGCTGTGATCGTGGACGGTATGCGGATCTTGCGTGCACCGTCCGGGCCCGCGGCCGCCCGGGCCAACCGGGTCACCGCCTACTGGGCGTTCGCGTGGGTGATGGTGTTCCTGGCCTGGCACGTCGTCTGGGCCGCCACCGGGCTCGACTCGCCCGACCCGGCCGGCCACCGGGGCGCCGCGCGGGTCGCCGCCGAGGTGTTCATGGTCGTCGTGCTCCTCATGACCGCGGTCGGGGTGGTGCTTCCGCTGGCGCTCGTCCAGGCGTGGGGACGGCGGGTGCCGGGATGGATGCTGGCCGGGGGCGCGTGGACCGGCTGCGTGCTCCTCTGCGCGCGGGGGTTCAGCGGCGTCGCCGACGCCGTCCTCCGCGTCACGGGCGTCCTTCCGCACGGGCTCACCGGGATGACGACGGAGCAGGTCTTCGGCACCGCGCACCCGTCGACCTGGGCGTGGACCGCCAGTTCGGCCACCGACGTGCTGTTCGCGGTCGGGGGCGTGGCGTTCGGTTTCGCGGCGCTGGCCTACCAGCGCGTCTACCCGGTCCGCCACCGGAGCCGGGTCCGGGCGGCCTGAGCTTCGCCGCAGGGCATGACCGCCCGTCCGGAACACGCCCCTGCCGGGTCAGCGGACTAGCTGGTCGCCGAGCGGGCTGCGCATGTACAGGACGGACCGTCCCGCGCGGGTACGGTTCAGCAGGCCGCAGGCGTGCAGGGCGGTGAGGTGGCGGCTGATCCCGCCCGGCGTGACGCCCAGCCGCCGCGCGAGTTCCGTGGTGGAGGCCGGGGAGGCCAGCATGATCAGCAGTCTCGTCCGGGGCGCGCCGAGCAGTTCGGCGAGCGCGGCCGCGCCCTCGGGGGCGGCCTGGTCCCAGATCGCGCCGCGTCCGCGCGCGGGGTAGGCGATCAGCGGCGGGAGGTCCTCGTCGATCATGGTGATCGCGCCGCGCAGGAACAGGCCCGGGACGAGGACGAGCCCGCGTCCGGCGACGTCCACCACGACCGTGCGGACGAGGTCGGACGGGATCACCACCCGGACCCGGCCGGGCGTCCAGGTGACCCGGTCGTCCAGCTCGGCGAACAGGGCGGCCGCGCCGCCGAGCGCGAGGCGCCGCGCGCGGTGGGCGATGTCGGCCTCCAGGACGGCCCGCATGCGCGTCCAGTAGGGCTCGATGCAGGCGTCCCAGTACTCCTCCAGCGCGTTGCAGATCCGTTCGAGGACGGCCGAGGGGTCGCCGCTCAGGGCGGGCGGGATGGGGACGTGCTGGTACGCGGCGTCCACATCGTGCCGGTACGCGAGGGCGATGTCCCGCTGGACGACGTCCGGGGGCGTCGTCCGCAGGCCGGCGAGACTGGACGCGAGGTCGGTGACGATGCCGTCCGGGCGCGGACCGAGGAAGTCCGGGTTCCAGCCGTGCGGCGCGAACAGGACGTTCAGCACCTCGGTGTCCAGGGCGGCATAGGCGGCGGCGGTCTCCCTGACCCACGCCCGATGCTCGGGATGCCGCGCGGGGAAGATCCGGGGGCGCAGGCTGAACACCAGCTCCAGCAGTGGCGACAACCCGAAGGACGTCTCGGCGAGGTCTTGGACGCCCAACCTGAACTCATACATTGCCCTCCAGGGTAAATCTGTTCATTCGCGGGGCGCGCCGGGCTGGGATGGGCCGCATGACGTTCTCCCTCCCCCGGAGCCTGGCGGACGCCGCCGGGCATCCCGTGATCCGTGCGCTCTCGGCCGCGACGCTGGTCAACACTCTCGGCAACGGCCTGCTCATGACGACCGGCGCCCTGATGTTCACGCGGGTCGTCGGCCTGACCGCGTCCCAGGTCGGTCTCGCGCTCGCGCTGGGCGGCGTGGCCGGCATCGCGTCGGGCATCCCGCTGGGCCGGGTCGCCGACCGGTTCGGGGCGCGTCCGACCGTGGTGGCGCTGCTGGCCGTCGAGGCGGTGCTCGTCCTCGGCTACACGCAGGTCCACTCGTTCTGGACGGCCCTCCCGCTGATCTGCGCCGTGATGTTCGTGGACCGGGGCGAGAGCGCGGTGCGCAGCGCGCTGATCGCCGACGCCCTGCCGCCGGACAGGCGGGTGCCGGGGCGGGCGTTCCTGCGGTCGGTGACCAACGTCGGCATCTCGCTGGGCGCGGTGCTCGCCTCCCTCGCGCTCGTCGCCGACACGCCCGCCGCCTACCGGGCGGTGGTGGTGGCCGACGCGGTGACCTTCCTGGTCGCGGCGCTCCTGCTGCTCAGGGTGCCCGCGCTGGAGGCCGGGCGCGGCGAGCGGGCCCGCGGCCGGGGCTTCGGCGCGCTCACCGACGTCCCCTACCTGGTGATCACCGCGCTGGCGGGCGCGCTGGTCATGCTGCAGGGCGTCCTGGAGATCGGCCTTCCGCTGTGGGTGACGCACCAGACGCACGCGCCCCGGGCGCTGATCGCCGTCGCCATGCTGCTGAACACGGTCATGGTCGTCCTATTGCAGGTCAGGCTGAGCAAGGGGTCGGACGATCCGGGCCGGGCGGCCCGCATGGCCCTGCGCGCCGGGACGCTGATCGCGGTCGGCTGCGTGCTGCTGGGCCTGTCCAAGGGCCTGGACGCGTGGACCGCGACGACCCTGGTCCTGGTCGCGGTCGCGGTCATGACGGTCGGCGAGATGCTGGGCGCGGCGGGAAGCTGGGCGCTCGGGTTCGACCTGGCGGACGAGGGCGCGCAGGGCGTCTACCAGGGCGTCTTCAATACCGGCTTCGCGGCCGGGCTGGTGCTGGGCCCGCTCGTCGTCACCCAGACGGGCCTGCGGTTCGGCCTGGCAGGCTGGCTGGTCCTCGCCGGGGTCTTCCTCGCGACGGCCGTGGCGTTCGTCCCGGCGACCCGCTGGGCCGTCGCGACGCGTCCGGCCGCTACGCCCGACCCGTCCCCCTCGCCCGATCCGGTCGCCGTGAGCGGTGAGGCGAGCGCCTGAGGAATCAGCGGACGAGCACACGGCGAAGGCGGCCCCGGGAGGAGGACCGGGACCGCCTTCCAGTCGGTCGCGCCGTGGCGCGTGGGGTCACGCCTCCGCGGGGACGGTCTCGTCCTGGAAGGTGTGGTCGATGTCGACGCGTTCCAGCGTCCCGAGGTGCCGCCGCCGGACGACCAGGATCCCGATCGCGATCGCGCAGCACAGCGCGCCCACGAAGTACGGGGTGGAGGAGCTGAACCGCTCGGCGAGCTTGCTGCCGAAGTAGGGCGCGAGGCCGCCGCCGAGCCAGCGGACGAAGTTGTAGCCCGCCGACGCGACCGGACGGGGGTTGTCGGAGACCTCCATCACCGCCTCGGTGAAGGCGGTGTTGTTCAGCCCGATCGGGATGCCGGACAGGATCGTGCAGACGATGATCCCGGTGTGCCCCGACACGGCCAGGCCGAGCTGGAACACGATGAGCAGCGCGAGCGCGAGGTGCATGACCCGGACCGTCCCGATGCGGCGCTGCAGGGCGGGCGCGCCGAACACCGACGCCAGCGCGACCATCACGCCCCAGCCGAAGAACACCAGGCCGATGCCGTGCGCGTCCATGTGCAGGACGAACGGCGTCCACGCGAGGACAGTGAAGAACGCGTAGTTGTAGAACAGCGCGGTGAAGGCCGTGGTGGACAGGCCGCCGTGACCGAGCGCGCGGATCGGCGCGGACAGCGGGGTGCGGACGGCGGGCTTCGGCGTCGGCTTCAGCAGGGTCGCGATCAGCAGGAACCCGACCGCCATCAGCAGGGCCGTCCCGAAGAACGGGAAGCGCCAGTTCATGTCGCCGAGCAGCGCGCCCACGAGCGGGCCGAGCGAGATGCCGATGCCGAGCGCGGCCTCGTAGAGGATGATCGCCGACTCGGCGCCGCCGGAGGCCGCGCCGACGATGACGGCGAGGGCGGTCGCGACGAACAGCGCGTTGCCGAGGCCCCAGCCCGCGCGGAACCCGACGAGCTGGCCGACGGTGTCGGACGTCCCGGCGAGCGCGGCGAACAGCACGACCAGGACGAGCCCGATCATCAGCGTCCGCTTGCCGCCGATCCGACTGGACACCCAGCCCGTGACGAGCATCGCGACGGCGGTGATCAGGAAGTAGCTGGTGAACAGCAGCGACACCTGGCTCGGCGTCGCGCGCAGGTTCTCGGCGATGGCGGGCAGGATCGGGTCGACCAGGCCGATGCCCATGAAGGCGACCACGGCGGCGAAGGCGGTGGCCCAGACCGACATGGGCTGCCGGAGGAGACCGGGCTTGACCGCGGCCTCCGCTGGCTGTGCGTGCATGGATGCCTACCTTTCGGGGGACGCCCCCCGCCCCCGCGCCGGGTCAGCCGGCGGGCGGACGGTCGGGGTCGGCGAACAGCCGCCCGAGCAGTGGGAGCGCGGCGGTCAGGGTGTCGCGCTCCGGCTCGGACAGCTCGGCGAACCGCTGGACGAGGATCCCGATGCGGCGCTCCCGCACGCGGTGCAGCTGGACGCTCCCGTCCCGGGTGATCCGGGCGGTGACCACGCGCGCGTCGGAGGCGTCCCGGCCGCGGGCGACCATGCCGTCCCGCTCCAGCCGGTTGACCAGGGCGGTCATGGTCGGCAGCTTGACGCCGTGCTCGGCGGCCAGTTCGGTCATCCGGCGCGGCCCGTTCTCCAGCGAGCCGAGCACGGACGCCTGCTGGCTGGTGACGGCCTGGTCGGCGTTGACGCGGCGCATCATCAGCACCATCTCGCGGAGCCGGGCGTTCAGCTCCTCGGCGAGCTCGCGGTCGGAGTGCATCGGGTCTCTCCTCAACTACTTAGCCATACTAAGTTAGTCTGTCTAACTTTTCAAACCGGACGATGATCTGCATCGTGCCGGGTCCGGCACCGCCTAGGCTTCCGACATGGCGATGGAGACCTCGGCGGAGTCCCCCGTACCGGTCCGGACGGTGCTTTCGGCGGTCGGCGGCTGGATCGGACGACTCGGCAGGATCTGGGTCGAAGGGCAGATCACCGAGCTCAACGCACGGGGAGGCACGGTTTACGTCACGCTCCGCGACCCGGTGGCGAACATGTCGGTACCGGTCGTCGGCCGCCGCGAGACCTTCGCGGCCGCCGGGCCCGCCGTCACCGACGGCGCGCGCGTGGTCGTGCACTGCAAACCGGACTTCTGGGTCAACCGCGGCCGGTTCTCGCTCAGCGCGATCGAGGTCCGCCCGGTCGGCGTCGGCGAGCTGCTGGCCCGGCTGGAGCGGCTCCGGCAGCTGCTGGCGTCGGAGGGCCTGTTCCGGGCCGAGCGCAAGCGGCCGCTGCCCTTCCTGCCCGGACGCGTCGGACTGATCTGCGGCCGCGACTCCGACGCCGAGCACGACGTCCTGCAGAACGCCCGCCGCCGCTGGCCCGCCGTCGAGTTCACCGTCCGCAACACCGCCGTCCAGGGCTCGAACGCCGTCCCGCAGATCATGGACGCGCTGCGCGAGCTCGACGCCGACCCGCACATCGCGGTCATCGTGATCGCGCGCGGCGGCGGCTCCATGGAGGACCTGCTGCCGTTCTCGGACGAGGCGCTCGTCCGGGCCGTCGCCGCCGCCCGCACCCCGGTCGTCAGCGCGATCGGCCACGAGCAGGACAGCCCGATCCTCGACCTGGTCGCCGACGTGCGCGCCTCCACCCCGACCGACGCCGCCAAGCGGGTCGTCCCGGACGTCCGCGAGCAGCTCCAGCTCGTCCGGCAGCTGCGGGACCGGGGGCGGCGCGTCCTGGTCGGCGGGGTCGAGCGCGAGCTGCACTGGCTC
Organism: Spirillospora sp. NPDC049652; assembly: GCF_040675125.1. NCBI lineage: Bacteria > Bacillati > Actinomycetota > Actinomycetes > Streptosporangiales > Thermomonosporaceae > Spirillospora > Spirillospora sp. NPDC049652. Next base: position 18,579 of record NZ_JBFAOF010000050.1, read on the forward strand.
TCGGCGATGCGCTCCCGCCCCGCGCTGGCCGACCCGGTCCGGGAGATCGAGCGGCAGGCCGAGCGCGTCGAGGCGCTGCGCGACGCGGGCTCGCGGGAAGGTCCCCGGGCCGATGGATGTTGTGCCGGTCGCGCGGCG
>NZ_JBFAOF010000051.1:0-18530 GCF_040675125.1 Spirillospora sp. NPDC049652
CGACCCGCACCGACGCCGCGAGCACCGCCAGCGCCCCCAACAACACCAACGCCACTGGCGCCGGCGCCGGCACCGGCGACGCCACCGAAACCGTCAACGCCGCCTGCCCCGCCGCCGCTGCCCGCACCCCCAAGGCCACCAGCACCGCCAACGCCACCAAGGCCGTTGACGTCGCCAGCACCCGTCGGGCCGTCGATCTGGCCGGCAGAGCCGTTGCAGATGCCCCTCACGTTGACCCCGACGCGAATGCCGCAACAGCCAGCAACGCCACAGCCAACGCCCTCAACGAGGCGGACGACGCCGTCCCCGCACGTGGGCGCGTGGGGGTGGGGCGATGGGTTGCGTACGTCGTGGGCACAGCATTCATCGGGCTCGGCCTTTCGAACCTGGTCGCACATTCGCAGCCGAGTGGGTGGGCGTTGTGGTTCGGCGGCGCACTGGCGGTGCACGACGGACTCCTGGCACCGGCCGTGCTCCTACTCGGGGCTTGGTTGCGCCGATGGCGGCGGATCCGGCTGGGCATGTTCTGGGCAGGCACCCTTGCCTTGGTGGCACTGCCGCTGGTGCTCGGGTACGGCCGCCGCCCTGACAACCCGTCCATTCTGCCTCTGCACTACCTCCCCAATCTGATGGTCGCCGTGGCCATGGTCCTGGTCGCGGCAGCAATTCCGTGGCGCTGGACGACCCGCGCCCTCGTCGCTCGTTTCCTGCAACCCCCCAGCGACGACGTCCTCCAACCGTGCTCGACCTCGAACACGAGTCGCAGCTCGACGCCGAGGTCGGCCCAACGGCCCTCCCAAGACGACGAGCAACCGTCCAGACGGCGGACGACCGGGCCGGTAACGCCCACGAAGCCACTCTCGAACGCGGCGCTGCCCCTGCTGACAAAACCCGGGAACCACCGCGCCCGAACGGACTCGACGCTGGCGAACAGGCACAAGGCGGATCGGATGACTGAACAGATCTCCCCACAACGCCCCGGGCTAGCGGAGTTGCAGGGCCCCGAAGAGACCCCTGGGACGCACCGGCAACGCAGCCACCGAGAGCCACAAGAGCCACCCCCACTCCATGAGCAAGACCCAGGCGGTCCCCAAGGCCCCCAGGAGCCCCAAGAGCCGGTAGGCGTGCCAAGGCCGCGCCGCGGTGCCATGTGGGGGATAGGGCTCTGGGCGGACCTGATCATGGGAGCGTTCGTCGTCGGGGAGGTGATGCGGCGGGCGGGGACAGCCACCGAAGACGCCCTGCCCCCTCTGCACGCCAAGGCGCGGCTGCTCACCTGGCAGATGGCTCCCGCGCTCGGATATGCCATCGCGGCAATCGCCGTCCTGCCGATTGCTGTTCGAGTCTTGCGGTGGCGGGTCCTCCTCGCGGTGTCTTGGGGAACGGCGGTCGGCTGGGCCGTCGCGCTGGCGATCAGCGACGGACCGAAGGCACTGGCCAAGCCCCTGGACGCGCCGACCGAGTACCCGGCAGGCCTGGCAGCGGTCGGCGATCATCCCTTGCGCTGGCTGCGCACGTTCACCGCCGAGCTGTACGCCTACCCGACGCACGTCCGGGGACATCCCCCGCTCCCAACCCTGCTGTTCTGGGCGGTAGACGCCGCCGGGCTGCACGGGACGCTCTGGCCCGCCCTGCTGATCATCGGAGTCGGGGCGTCAGCCGCGGTGGCCATCGCGGTGACGGTCCGAGTCGTCGCCGACGAGCAAACCGCGCGGCGGGCGCTGCCCTTCCTGGTGCTGTCTCCTCTCTCGCTCTGGATCGCCACATCCATGGACGCGTTCTTCCTCGGGATCGGGGCCTGGGGCGTCGCATTTCTCGCGCTGCGCCGCCCACTGGCCGGTGGAGTACTGCTCGGTGCCCTGCCCTTCCTAAGCTACGGACTGCTCCCTCTCCTGGCCCTCCCGAGCGTCGTTCTGTGGATAACCCGTCCACCAGCGAGGTTCTGGATATTGATGACGCTGGGACTCGCCCTCATCCCCACGGCCCTCACCCTGGGCGGCTTCTGGTGGCCGGACGGTGTGCGCGCCACCCTCGACACCTACCTCGTCAGCGGAGGCTCAGCCCGCAGGCCCTACCTCTACTTCCTGGTCGCGGACTTCGCCGTCCTCGGCCTCCTCACCGGCCCAGCAGTGGCATCCGCCCTCCCCACGCTTCTCAGACGCGGCATAACTGCGCGACGAAAAGTACGAACAGAGCCGGTCTTCCTCCTCGCCGCCGCCGCGCTCATCGCCGTCCTCAGCCTGGATGTGGCGGGTGTGACGAAGGGCGAAGTCGAACGCATCTGGCTCCCCTTCGCGGCATGGCTGCTACCGGTAGCGAGCACCCTCCGCACCCCCGCACGAGGATGGCTGGCCGCCCAGGCGATATCCGCCCTCCTCGTCCAAGCCCTGGTCCTCTCAGAATGGTGAGCCGCACCCTAATTCCAGCAACAAGGACGCTGAACGAAAGATCAGGTCCGTCCGGCTACTTTCGGCCCGGCCTTTTCTGGTCGATTTCCTGCTTTGTCTGGCGTGACGTCCGCTCGACTGCTTGGGTGGGGGCCCAGTTGGGTGACGTGGCGACCTGAAGGGTTCCAACCATGGCGACAGATGCCCTCGACGGACCGGTTCCGGCAGCGGCCGTACGAGGGCAGCGAGTCCTCGATCTCCTGAACAAGGCGATCGAATTTCAGAGCCCGCTGGTACTCAAGAACATCGCCCGTGCCCGCCAGCGGAACCCGGAGGCGACACCGGCGCAGGTGATCCGGACTCTGGAGCGGATGTACGTCAGCGCCTTGACCGGGACGGGCGCCGCGGTCGGAGGAACCGCGGCCGCGCCCGGCGTCGGCACAGGAGTCGCCCTGGCACTGTCGGCCGGCGAGACCCTCTCCTCCCTTGAACTGAGCGCCCTCTTCGCACTTTCGATCGCGGAGGTCCACGGCGTCCCCATCGACGAGATCGAACGCCGCCGAACGATCGTGATGGGAATCATGCTGGGCGGGTCCGGGGCCGCCACCATTTCCAAGGTCGCCGAACGCACCGGGCAGCACTGGGGACGCCAGATCGTCGCCAAGGTGCCGGTCGAGACGTTGCGCCAGATCAACAAGGTCTTGGGACGGCACTTCATCACGAAGTACGGGACCAAGCAGGGAATCATCGTTCTCGGCCGAGTGGCCCCGTTCGGTATCGGCGCCGTGATCGGCGGCGGCGCGAACGCCGCCCTCGCCGCCCTGACGGTAAAAGCCGGCCGCCGCGCGTTCGGTCCGCCCCCGGAGACATGGCCAGAACCGACGCCCAGCACCACACCACCGCCCGAAAACCCCGATGACTGACCCTCAGTACACCGAGGCGCGCTGAGCACTCAATCGTCCGCCGCCGGAGTCGCCTCCCAACACCCGCCCCGCGCTACGCGCGTTCCACACAGCGCGTCTCAAGATTTAAGCCAGAGAAGGCGTGCTCGAACGGCCTCACGAGGAAGTACCGCCCTGAAACCAACTAGTGGGGCCCGGTAGATACCGGGCCCCACTAGTGCATTTCCCTGTGTCCGAGGGGGAATCAAGCCCGTTACCCCAACCCCGATCCCCCTACCCACCGCCGTCCTACCGCTCCCGACGACGTGACCCCGGTGTCATGTGCAGGCGGTTCGTGTCGCAGGGGCGATTACCACCGCCCATACATCGCCCGGGTGTTGCCCCATCGGCGAACCCATCAGAGCTGGCTGGGTGGGTAGCCGTATGGGTGTTCAGTTCCAGTCGGTCACCCGAAGCCAGATTCCGCTACACACCGCGTTTTCTGTCGTTCCTGACAACGCGGTAGGCCCGAGGTGAGGCGCCCGCCAGAATCGTCTTGTGTCAGATGGGGTTTGGTGGAGGTTCAGGGCCGAACAGCGGCTCTTGGCGTGTGCGGCGGTAGCGCACATGGATGCTCCTGGGACTGGCGCCGACCAGCTCGACGGCACCCTCGTCGCGCATGATCTTCAGCCATCGCCGGACTGTCTGGTCGCTCAGGCCGGTCCGTGCGACCAACTCGGCGCGAGACAGGCTCTCGTCGCCGAGTGCCGCGAGCAGCTCGGGTCTGCGGTCGGCTCGCGCGGGGCGTCCTTTCGCTGAGGTGTGTCGCTGCGCCAATTGATACCTGGCCCAGCGACGGGTTCCGGTCTGGACGATGAGCTCGCGGGCGACGAGGTCCTGGAGTTCTCCGGTGGCCACGCGAGAGTCGACGCCGGTGGCGTCGCGGTAGGTGCGGTTGTCGAGGACCCCTTCGTCCCGCAGCAGAGCGAGGGCGATGCATTGTCCGTCGGTCAGTCCGCGCTCGCCCAGGCTCCGGATCCAGCTGATCGTCTCCTCGCTCAGCAGCGTGTGGTTGGGGAAGGCGACAAGGAACGAAGAGATCTTGTCGGTGAACTGGGGCGGGCTCATGCCGGCGGCGCGCAGAGAGTCCAGCATGGAGCGGATGCCCGACCCGCGGTTCTCGCAAACGGTGCGGGTCTCGCCAGGGAGAGGGACGTCCTCCAGGAGTTTGATGAGCGTGGCGTTGCGGGCCGAGGAGATTCCCTCCTCGCCGAGGCTGTCGATCGTGACAGGCCCGAACAGCCCGCCGGCGTTGCGGATGACCAGCCGGTCGGGGTACATCTCGATCTGGACTTGCGTTCCCCGGGCGCTGGGGGACAGGTCCCGGTGGACCAGGGCGTTGACGACCGCCTCCCGCAGCGCTGTCTCCGGGTACTCCCAGATGTCCTGCCGACCGGCACCGGCGACGACCGCCCGGCGGGACATGTTCCGGCGAATGGCCGCCAGGCTGTCCCGCACCATGACCGGGATCGGGCCCTCCAAGGTCACGTTGTCCAGGAATCTCTCGCTGGACCTCGGGCCGCTCCCGGTGGGGTAGTGGACGAAGCTGACCCTCAACTGAGGGAAGTGCTCCTGCGGATAATCCCCCAAGGCCAGCAACCCCGCCAGCGACACCGAATCCTTACCGTCGTCGCCGGGGACAAGCACCTTGGCACGGCGCAGCACAGCGAGACGGCCGAGGTCCTTGAACGCGTACGGTCTGCTGGTCCTCAACTTGGCGACCAAAGCCTCGACCCCGGCCGCGTCGAGGTGGTCCAAACCGACGCCGGGGACGCCCTGTTCGTCCTCGCGGGGCTGTCCCCGTGAGGACAGCATGACCTGGACCTCATAGGGGGAGAGATGGCGATCGCCATCGCCCACCCTGATGTAGCTGCCCTTGGTGATGCCGGCGCCACGGGAGTAGCAGGGCTTCTGGGCGGGGTCGAGTTCGGGGATCTCCGCGACCAGGACCTGCGCCCCTTCGAAGGTGTGAATCTTGACGAGCGGCCGGATCGGCGGCTCCATGTCCTCCGAGCACATGGAACCCAGGTCGGCTGCCAGCTTCGCGGCATCGATCAGTCCTGTCGCGCTGAAGCCCTGGGCTTCGTCCAGCCCGAGGATGACGATGCCGCCCGCGGTGTTGGCGAACGCCGAGACGGTCTCACGAAGCGATTTGGGCAGGCCGCCAAGAGCCTTCTTCACCTCGACGTCGGCGATGTCCGCCCCGATGACGCGAAGGTTGTCGACGATCTCGGAGAGTTCCCCGTCCAGCATCTCATCTCCCCGTCCACCACCATGCTAGTTGGCATGCTAGTTGGCATGCTAGTGAACGAGGGCCATGCATACCTGTGGATGACGCGGATCTTCGCGAGACTTCTTCGACTCCACTCGACCAAGCCGCAGCGGGCAAACCTGACGCCGGTCGACCGGGGGATTCGCCATCCGTGTCCGGGTGGAACTGAACCATGGGGGCGTGCTGCAGGAACACAACAAAGCGGGAGAAGTGTGCACTTCTCCCGCTTTGTATGACGTGTCCGAGGGGCGATCACCACCGCCCACACATGGCCCACATGGTGCCCCATCGGCGAACCCTATCGAATTCGGGTGGGCGGGTAGTCATATGGGGGAGCAGACATGTTTGACCAGCCCGCACAAAATCTACGCGTCAGTGGCGTAGATGGTCGCGAGGTAATTGGAACCTTGGCACGCTTTGCAGATTCTTGGACGAGAAATTTGCCTCACCCGCCCAGCAGATTAGAAGCCAAGATTGGCCCATCTGTTTCGCGTGGCACCCCGTACCGCCCGCTGCCGCGCCCGACCAAAACCACCGAGCGACCATAGAGCAACCGCATCGGTTTGAGGGTTCCCCCGATGTCCCGTGGCCATTAGGATTCGTGCCAGCGGGAGCTCAGTGGACAGTTCGATATCAAGGACTATTGGTATTTTCCTGGGGACACATTTCCTTGAACGTGATCTTGTCCCGATCGCGAGGTGACTTGTGTCACTCAGCGCCGATGGCCACCGTCCGAGGGTAATCGGCGAGCGCCGACTGCGCGGTGAATCCGCTCGACTTCTCTGGTCGTACGCTTACTCTTCGCTCCTTCCCCAGACGAGCATGCTCTGCTGGGGACGAGCTCACCTACTCGCTGGGTCCTCGTCATCAGGCGTGTCGTGATTGCGTTTCCGGCGATTCGGTGGGCGAGGATCGTCGAGCTGGGGCATCCAGTACCCAGGTGGCTGAGGATGATCTCCAAAGCCGCCACCGTCATCAACGAGCGGTTGGCGAGGAGCCCATGACCGCGGCTGGTGCTTCTGCATCACCTTCTGTGTGACTTGGATGACGCCCTGTGGTGGTGTTTCCGTGACCAGGTCGTTGAGGATCAACGGGATGCCGAATGGGCCCATCTTCGGGTCCCAGGTCCGTCCGATGACCTGGACGTAGTCTTCGACCTCGAAGAGAGCGGCTCTGCACATCCGGCCCTCCTGTTGGGAGCGCAACCACAGCAACTGGTCTCCGGGGACGAACCGTTCGCGTCCGATGAGGATTCCATTCGGCGCCGTACGGTCTCGGTCCAGGTGAGGGACGGGGTCCGCTCCGGCGCCCGGGTCGTAGTCACTCATCCCTGCGACGTACTCCGGCGCGTGGGCTCCCAGGAGCTCAACCTGATCGCCGTCAGAGTGCGCTTCCCAGATATCTAGCAGGTCGGCTTCTCGGGATGCCAGCTCCGGACGGGCGAGGACGGCGAGGAGGTCCCCTGCCCTGAGATGCAACGCGAGTCGGTCGCGAGAACGGACGAAATGGTGGTCGATGTTGTCGGGCCAGCCGGGAGACCATGCCTCCAGCCCGGCCGCTTCCAGGAGGGCGCCCCGGACCGCCTTGGTTGCTTGTGAGGGCGTGGTTCGAAAGAACTCCCGGTCAGAGGAGACCCGGCAGTCGTTCAGCGCGGTGTGCGCCGCCTGTTCAACCTCCGTGGGCATGCAGGTCGCCGTCCTGAACTCGACCTTGAAGGGGAGCGGCACCCCGGTGGTCCGCAGCTTCCGGGCGCGAATCTCGGACAGCTGCCGGGTCATCCCGACTTTGACGAACCCGGGCATCGCCTCGTTGCTCAGCACGTAGACGAAGCCGATCGAAGGGGCAGGCATGGTCACCTCCGAGGGGTGGGTGGTGAGCAGGGGTGTGCCAGGGTCGCCGCTCATTGATGACGTGATCATCCCAGTCGGCTCTGACAAAAAGATCCGGCCGATCCATCTACCTGGGATGCCCACGCCGGGTGGACCGCAAGTGGACGCCCGCACTGGTCGCGGTTCGGCCTGGCCATCACCTCGACCGGGCAGACTGCCTGGTTCGACTCCTCGACAGGCCCGCGTGGTCCCTCCCCCACTGGACCGGTGGTGGACGGGGCAGTGGCCACTGGGCCCCGGTCTACAGATCGGTCGCTGACCGCGGACGAAAGCGGCCAATAGGGCTGGCTGCATGTCCCATGAGCGATCATGATGTGGCACGAGCGGCTTCCTGAACGTCAAGCGTGCTGGTTGATGGAGGAGAGGTACAGCAGCGATGAATCAGTACGGGCGTCGGGCGATGCGGCACTGGAAGGAGTTCCTGCCCGACAAGTTCGCGGAGCTGGACGAACCGGAGGAGTTCTTCACCGCGCTGGGTGAGCAGGCCCTGGAGGAGATCGACTCCCTGGCTGACGCGCTCGACAGGAAGTACCCGGACCGGGACCGGGTGGGACACGTCGATCGGAGCGCTCAGCTGAGCACGGCGCGGAGGATAGCCGAGAACCAGGTTGTGCGGGATCTGTTGCTCGTGGATCCCGATGACATGGAGAGGATCCTGCGGTTAATGGGCTGAGCGGATCGTGACGGATATAGAGAACGCGCGGTCCCGTCCCATCGGGCAAGATGATCTGGCGCCGTCCGGGCCGCTCGCGCGGATCTGGGCGACCTGGAGGCCGTCCGGCTCCTCGACGGCCTGGCTGCCGAACAACTGCCCGTCACACCCGGCAAAGAACAAGCATTGGCGTGCTGGTCGGGGTGGGGCGCGGTGCCTGCGATGTTCGACAGGCGGGAGATGGTCGATGGCTTGCCAGGTCTCCTGGGGCTAGCTGTCCGAGGTGGGGGCCCAGTCTGCGGCGAAGGTCTCCATCTGCTTGATGACGAGTTCGACGGCCGCCCGCTCCTCCTCAGGTGGGTAGTCGAACCGGGCTAGGAGGCGCCGCACACGGCTGCGGAGCTTGGCGCGCACAGGTTCGCGGGACAGCCAGTCGATGCTGAGGTTCTTGCGGATGTCGGCAACCAGGGAGCGGGCGATCTCGGCGAGGGTGTCGTCGCCCATGACGGCCTTGGCGATGCCGTGGTTGGCGACCGCATCGTAGAAGGCGAGTTCGGCGGCGTTGAGCGGCGGGTCGAAGGTTTCCCCACGCCGGGCGTCGGCGGACACCTCCTTGGCCATGGCAACCAGCTCGGCGATCGCCTCGGCGCTGGTGAGCTGCTGCTTCATGTAGCGGATCATCAGATCCTCGAGCCGCTCGGAGAAGCTCTCCCGCCGGATGATGTTGTGCTTGGTCACCTCGCGCATCTTCTGCTCGATCAGCCGGCGCAGCGCCTCTGCCGCCAGATGCGGGGTCTCCGACTCCTGGAGCTTGTGCAGGTGCGTGTCGTTGAGGTCGGTGATGTCCAGGGGCCCGATGCCCGCCTCGGCGTACAGGTCAGTGATCTCGGAAGCGTCGACTGCGGAAGCGGCGAGCTGAGACAGATAGAGACTGACCTCGGCGGCCAAGGGCTTGCCGGTGGCCTCCCGGTCGGCGGCGTCCAGCTTCACGATCCAGGCACGGACCTCGGAGAAGAAGGCGATGTCGCTGCGAATCGCTGCCGCGTCATCGAATTCCTCAGTGAACTCCCGGCTGCTTGCACAGAGCCGGTAAAACCGCTCCAGGCGAGACGCGATCTCCTTGAACCGGTCGGACAGTGTCCTCTCACCGGGCTCGACCTGGTTCCCGGGCGTACTGGGGGCGCGGAGGTGATTGACCACCAGCCGCAGAGCCCTGGGGCGCTTCCCGGCCGCATTGGCCTGGGCGAGCAGTTGCCGCCAATCAATCCCCGAGAGCAGGTCGCAGATGACGGCGTGGTCGTTCTTGATCTCGACGAACGCCCGCTCGAGGTCCCTGCCCAGGGTCTGGTCTTCCTGATCGCTGGGACTGTAATCGCGCAGCGCTTTCCGGAGGTTGTCGGTGAGTGGGGCGTACCCGACGAGGAGTCCGTCCTCCTTGCTGCGGAACCGGCGGTTGACGCGGGCCAACGCCTGCATCAGGTTCGCGCCGTGCATCGGCCGGTCCATGTAGAGGGTGTGGATCGGGGGAGCGTCGTACCCGGTGAGCAGCATCGAGTGGACGATGATCAGCTCGAGTTCGTCGTCGATATTCCTGGCCCGCGCCTGGACGGCCTTGTGCTGTGCTGGCCGCAGCGCGTGCTTCTTCAGATGCGCCGGGTCGGACGGCTCGCCGTGGAAGACGATTTTCATCTTGCCCTTGTCCACGGCTGGGTTCGCCCAGCCACGCCGCAGCGAAGCGATGGCGTCGAACAGCCGGACGCAGACTTCCCGGCTGACGCACACGATCATTGCCTTGCCGGGGCCTCCCAGCTGCGGGCGCATCAGCTCCGACCGTGCCTCCCAGTGCTGGACCAGGTCGGCGGCGAGGGTCTCGATCCGGTCGGGGGCGCCGTAGATGTTGGTCATCTGAGTGGCATAGGCCATGGCCTTCCGCCGCTCGGCGTCGTCCATCTGCTCGGTCAGCGTGTCGGCCTGCTCGTCGAGAGCCTCTGGATTCACCCCGGGGGGGAGAGACACGTCGATCAGGCGGGGCTCGTGGTAGACGCGGACGGTCGCGCCGTCGTCCACCGCCCGCTTGAGGTCGTAGACGTCGATGTAGGGACCGAACACGTCGCGGGTGTTGCGCTCGGTGTCGGAGATCGGCGTTCCGGTGAAGGCGATCAGCGTGGCGTGGGGGAGCGCGTCCCGCAGGTGACGGGCGTATCCGTCGATGCTGTCGTAGTGACTGCGGTGCGCCTCGTCCACCATGACGATGATGTTCCGACGGTCCGACAGCAGCGGATGGCTCGCTCCGGAATCCCGCTCCGACTTGGTCAGCCCGAACTTCTGCAGCGTGGTGAAGATGATCCCACCGGTACGGCGTCGGGTCAGCTCCTCGCGGAGCTCCTCACGGCTTGCCACCTGGAGCGGTTGCTGGCCGAGGAGCCCCTGGCTGTCCTGGAAGGTGCCGTACAGCTGGTCGTCCAGGTCATTGCGGTCGGTGATGACTACGATCGTCGGGTTGTTGAGGGCCGGCTGGCTGGAGACCATTCCAGCCGTGCACACCATCTCCTCGGACTTGCCCGCGCCCTGGGTGTGCCAGACCACGCCCGCCTTGCCATCGCTGCGCGACGCCTCCACGATCTTCCCCACCGCCCTGGTCACCGCGTGGTACTGGTGAGGCTTGCCAATGCGCTTCCCGGACGGGGTGAAGTTGACGAAGTGCGCGGTCAGGTGCAGGAACCGGGACAGGGCGAACAGCCCGTACACGGCGACGATCAGTGCTTCCTCACCGTCGTAGCCGGGGTCGTTGGTGTCCACCCGCTCGCCGTCTTCGTCGATGTTCCACGGCGCGAAGTGCTCGTAGGGGGTGAAGGGCGTGCCGTACTTGGCGGTGATTCCATCGGAGATCAGGCACAGCACGTTGTATCGGAACGCGAGCGGGAACTCGTCCACGTACGTACGGAGCTGTGCATGCGCGTCCTTGAGCGTGGCGTGCTCGTCGGCGGCGCTCTTCAACTCCATGATCACGACTGGCAGGCCGTTGACATAGAGAACGACATCGAACCGCCGCTCGTGCTCGCCCTCCTTCACCAGCACCTGGTTGACCGCGTGGTAGGTGTTGGCGTTCGGGTTCCGGAGGTCGATCAGCCGTACTGTCGGCGTGATCTCCGCGCCGAACTCGTCGGTATAGGTGATGCGGATACCCGCGGTGACGTACTCGTGCGCCAGCCGGTTCTCCTCCAGCGCTTCCCGCGACTTGGCGGTGACCGCGACGGTCAACGCCTCGCGTACTGCCTGAGGCGGAAGTTCCGGGTTAAGCCGCTCGATCGCTGTCCGAAGCTCATCGCGAAGGATCAGGTCGTCCCATGACACCCGACTTCCTGAACCCGGCGCCACGTCCTTTCCGGCCTTCGGTATCCAGGACAGGCTACCGAGATGATTCAAAGTGAGGAGCTCCCAATCGGCTTCGGACATTTTTCCGGTGTTGATTTGGGGGGGCATCGGCATCCTCCACGATCCGCTCCGCATCCCGGACGCGGAGCCTGCCGGACATGAGCTCAGGTAGCAGCGTGTCGCGAAGTTCACTAAGGGCTCGCGACTCGCCGGCGCTTTTCTCGACACGATCAATGATTCGATCAGCCTTTTCGGTAAATTCCTTCAGTTTCCCCGAATCGGGAAGCGGTATTTTGTGTTCGGCTAGGTCCGCCCACTTGGCCCGGGGCATTCGGGTGCCGTCACTCCGTGCGGTCGCATGTGCGACGACGTCGTCGCTAGACAAAGCCATTGTGAGCCATGCCCGATCCGAAGGGCGATCTGCTCGAATGACGAGGATGTCGGTGGAGCAAACTCCATTTACGAGAGCCACCCCCACCTTGTGAAAGTACGGACGTAGTTTTCCAAATAGAATGTCACCCTTCTTGAAGCGGGACTTCATGCTTGCGATTCCTGAGGAACTTCCCCATCTGGTGAGCCAGATGTTGCGGCGGGGAATATGTTCCAGGCCGATGTAAAACTCACCCCCTGAAAGGTTTTCCGGCTTGATGGTGGCGCGGACTTGAGTTCCGATGCTGTCTAGTCGCACCATCTCCGCGCCGACCGACAGCAAGTCGTAATTTGCGCGCATCCATGCATCGGACGTGACGGCGATTCGCTCGTTGATTGCGATTTTGTTGTCCAAGGCTTCAATCAGCTTAGTGATCGCGATGCGGATGTGCTTGGGTGGCATTGCGATCGACAGGCGCCGCACATCCCTCAAATTTAGGGTTGCTTGGACAGTGGTGTTCTGCCAGATTTGCATTTGATGTTGCGCGGACTGCGACTGAAGATATGTGGCGATCCACTTGGTCAAGTCATCGTCAGGAGTGCGCAAGACGGCGATTGCGCGGGCAACGTTCCATCCAGAAATCGCCTCTGGAGCGATAGCGATTTCACCCACCGACCCGACCAGTGTAAGGAGAATCTCTCCACCTTTAAGGCGAGTTCGTGAGTATTTCTCCTCAATATCAGGGTGCACGCGAAGAGGGGAACTGGTGTCTATCTTGCCATTTCGGACATCTTTGACGCGGACGATGGGTACCCCGTTGAATTCATGCGATCCGGGTTGGACGATTCCATAGGAGATGCCCTTTGGTTCGAGGAGGTCCTCCAGGGGAATGTAAGACCAGCCGGATGGGATAGGGATCCTCGAAATGGTGCTTCCGTGGTTTCCCTCAGTCACTGATCCTCCCAAGCTGGTTACGGACAATGGTGTCGAGGCGAGCGGACTCGTCCAGGTGTTCGTAGAGTTCCTTGGTGAGGCGTTTGATGCGGTCCTCGACGGGTTCGGCGTCGGGATCGACATCGGTTTCCATGGCGCCGACGTAGCGACCCGGAGTGAGAATAAAGTCGTGCTCGCGGATCTCCGCGAGGCTGGCGGAGTAGCAGAAGCCGGGGACGTCCTCGTACTTGATGCCCTTTTCCTTGGCTGACTTGGTGCTGCGCCAGGCGTGGTAGGTGTCGGAGATCTTGGTCAGGTCGTGTGCAGTGAAGACGCGCTCGGTGCGGTCAATCATCGTGCCGAGGTTACGGGCGTCGATGAACAGGGTTTCGCCGCGGCGGTCGGTAAGGGCCTTCCCGCCCTGGGGGGTCTTGTCCTTGGCCAGGAACCAGAGGCAGGCGGGGATAGCGGTGGAGCGGAAGAGGTTGCCGGGTAGGGCGATCATGCAGGCGACCAGGTCTGCTTCGATTATCGCTTTGCGGATGTCGTCCTCGCCGTTCTGCTTAGAGGACATGGAACCGTTGGCCAGGACGACGCCGGCGCTTCCTCGGTCACCCAACTTGGAAATGATGTGCTGGAGCCATGCGTAGTTGGCGTTTGCCTGCGGGGGAACTCCGTAGAGCCAGCGTCGGTCCTGCTCGTTGCGCCACCACTTCTTCATGTTGAAGGGCGGGTTGGCCATGACGAAGTCGGCCTTGAGGTCCGGCAGCTTGTCGTCGGCGAAGGTGTCGGCCCAGCGGGTGCCGACGCCCTTCGGATCGATGCTGTGGATGGCCAGGTTCATCTTCGCCAGACGCCAGGTGCGCTCGTTGGCCTCTTGCCCGTAGATGGCGATGTCGTGGCTGTGGTCGCGTCCGGCGTGGGCGACTACGAACTTGCTGGCCTGGACGAACATGCCGCCCGAGCCACAGCACGGGTCGTAGACCCGGCCCTCGTAAGGTTCGAGGATCTCGACGATCAGCCGGACGATGCTGGCGGGGGTGTAGAACTCTCCGGCGCGCTTGCCCTCAGCGCGGGCGAACCTCTCCAAAAAATACTCGTACACCTCGCCGAGCACGTCGCGGGCGGGGCGGTCGCCGTGGCCGGTGAAGCGGGCGTCACTGATCAGGTCGACGAGTTCCTTGAGGCGGCGCTGGTCGACGTTGTCGCGGTTGAAGACGAGCGGGAGCACGCCGGTCAGCGTCGGGTTCTCGCTCATGATGGCGCTCATGGCATCGTCCAAGAGCTTGCCGACTCCGCCTTCAGCGCTTGACGCCTTGCCGGAGATGTAGTCCCAGCGAGCCTTCTGGGGTACCCAGAAGACGTTCACCTCGGTGTACTCGTCCTTCTCCTCCAGGAATGTGGCGCGGCGCTGCTCCGAGATGCCGGCTAGCTCAGGGTCGGCGGCTAGTTCGGCCCGGCGTTCGGCGAAGGCATCCGAGACGTACTTGAGGAAGACGAGGCCGAGGACGAACTCCTTGTACTGGGCGGCGTCCATGGAACCGCGAAGGTTGTCCGCGGCGGCCCACAGGATGTTGTGGATCTCCTTGGTGCTGGAGATGCCGGGGAGTTCTCCCTGCCCGGCCGGGGTGCGCTTACGTGGTGGCATCGGGTCCTCGTTCCTCGGGCTGGCGATCGGTGGTCCGGTTGTTGATGGTCAGGGTGCGGTCGGCGAACCCGGCAGCGGTCAGGCGGTATATCTCGGCAAGCTCGTTCTGCTGATCCTGGAGCAGCCGCTGCCGGTCTTCGATCTCGCCGAGCAACACGTCGAGGCGTCCAACCTCCTCGATCTCCAACTCCGGGACGCTGAGATCCTCAATCCGGATGGCATGGACCGCGCTCGGGCTGCGGACGGTGTTGCGGGCGGCCCGCAGTAGTGCGGCCAAGACGCGCGGGGTGAGCGGACGGTCAGAGTCGGGGTTAATGCGGAGTACCCGCCCGGGAAACTGCGCCACGTTGAAGCCGTCTCGGTCGACAAGCAAGGCGAAGGCAGGGGTGGTCGTGTAAACGATGTCGCCTGGTCGGGTCAGGCTGGCGTGCTCGTAGTCAGCGGCGAAGATCAGGCGGTCGATGCGGCGACCTCCGACGGGAGCGGCACCGGTGATCTCGTCCGGACCGAGCACGGCATGGTGACCATCGCCCCGGATGTGAGTGGGGGCGATGCGGTGACCCTTGACCCTGCGGATGCTGCGCTCGGCGATCAGGTCGCCGATGGTGACGAGCCGTGGTTGTGGTCCGGTGCGGGCGACGACTCCGCATCGGAGCTGATCGTCGGCCCCGCGATCTCTGGCGGCTGCCTGTTCGAGGCGTAGCTCGGCCTGGGAGATCAGTGCCGGGCGTTCGGTGACCCTGCGGGCCAGCATCTGGGCCACGGGAGGGCCGGGCGGGACAAGGGGGCCGCCAAAGTCGGCTTCGAGTTGGTTGACGGTGACGGCCTGGCCGTAACGGGGGTCGTGGCCGTCGAGACGCAGGCCCTCGGTACGCCAGAACAGAATGTCCTCGGTGAGCTGGGCACCTACATGTTCGGTGAGGGACTCGGAGCTGATGTCGCACAGCAGTGCCCGTCCACGTGCCTTCGGGGCGGGGTTGCTAGCCATGATCCACAGGGCGGGCCGGTAACCCGGACGGTATGGGGTCACACCCCCGGGGAGGGCGACCACGGTCTCCAACATTCCACTCCGCAGCAGCTCGGAGCGTAGCCGCGCCTCCTGGACGTCGGTGAGCCTATCCACCAGCGCGTCGGCCGGGCCGACAACGACGGCGATAGCGCCAGAATTGGGGCGCAACAGGAGACTAACCCGCTCCAGTTCGAGCAGCGTGGTCATCGCCGAGCGGGTTTCGCCGGGCCGGTAGGGGAGCTGGGTGACAATGACGTCGGGGTCGGCCAGCCGCTCTTCCAGATCCGTGCCGGTCTGCACATCGAGGGAGTAGTCTTCGATTCCCGCGAGCAGGAGGCGGCGTCGGATCAGCCGAACCAGCCATTCCTGGCGTGTGGCGGCGAGAGCGACGAGGTCGCCCGGCTCATCCGTCTGCCTGATCATGGCGGACAATAGGTCACCGGTCCCGGCGTACGGGTCGGCGACCGTGATCCGGTCGCGGACGGGCAGGCGGGAGGGGAGCGCGGCAATATCAGTGACCAGGCGCAGCAGCTCTGGGGCGGGCACGTCCGCGGTCAGGTCGGTGAGCCCCAATCGGCTGCGTGCGGCCAGGAGCCACTCGTAAGCTCCGCTCGGCGTGTAGGCAGCCTCGATCAGCTCCTCTGCCAGGTGCGCCAGCCGGATAGCGGACGGGTTGGCGGCTTGAAGTTCGCGGAGTATGAACTCGTCCTCTACGTCGAGCCGTTCGGCCCGCTGGAGTAGGTCTCCCCAGTCGGCAGGCAGGGGGTGACGGTCGAGGTGAGCCAAGCACAACAGGCTGCCGGTGATCTCCACGAGCGGGCGGGCACCGAACTCGGCCCCATACGACATGATCGTGTGACGGGCCAGCTCCTCGTGGAGCCGGTCGGCGGGGACGTTGCCTAGGTCACGGTCGGTGAGCCAACGCACCACGTCGGTTCCGCTGAACAGTGGGCGGGTTCCGCCGGGTACGGCTGGGGAGGGGAAGTCCGCGTAGCGGCGGCGCCAGTTGCTGACTACCGGCCGTTGGACCTTGGCCAGCTCGGCGATGTCGGTCATGGACATCAGCTGCGCGTTGTTGTGTGGATCAGTCATCTCGGCACCTCCCTTCGCGACCAGCCCTTACGACAGTACGAGAACTTCTGTAGGTTGTCTTCGAGTTGAACGGTAACCCGCCTTATCAGGCGATCTATGTCTCGCTACCAGTCACCTCGAAGATGCGGACCGGGACCTCGTCGGCGGCCTCGCCATCAGCTCGGGCGCCTTTGGCGTTCGGGTCGTCGAGTCGACGGAGTCCAGGTAGTCCAAGTCCTTGGAGAGGATCTTCAGGTCCTTGAACCGGCGGGCCGCTGGCAGCACGTTCCCCTCCAGTGAGCCGATGGTGGAGTTGTACGCCGTCACCGAGCTGTCGAGGGAGCGGCCGAGCTTCCGGAGGTGTCCGCCCAGAGTCCCGAGCCGGGAGTGGATGTCCTGGCCTAGGGCGTGTTTTGTGGATCGTGGTTGAGCCACAGGATGAGGCTGGCGATGGTGACGACGGCGCGGTAGTGCGCGGCGAGTTTGATGCCCCTATGGATGTCAACCGGCGGTGGTGGCTGCCGTGGAGGCGTCGCCTGGTGTGAGGATGAGGCGGTATATCTCTCTGGCCACGTATCGCTTCAGGCATCGGATGATCTCGCGTCGGGTCTTTCCTTGGGCGAGGCGTCGTCGCAGGTAGTCCTGGGTGGGACGGTCCCAGCGCAGGCGGCTGAGGACGATCCGGTAGAGGGCGGAGTTGGCTTGGCGGTCGCCGCCTCGGTTGAGTCTGAGGCGCTGTGTCTTGCCGGACGACGCCTCGACCGGGCTGGTGCCGCAGAGTGCGGCGAACGAGGCTTCGCTGGCGAGGCGTTCGGGGTTGTCGCCGGCTGCGATCAGCAGGGCGGCGGCGCTGTCTGGGCCGACTCCGCGGACTGCGAGCAGGCCGGGGGTGCTTTCCTCGACGGCTTGGGCCAGGTGCTTGTTCAGGTCGTCGATTTCATCGGTCAGGTGTTGGATGCGGCGGGCCAGAAGCTTCAGGGTGTGGCGCGCAGCGCGGGCGGGGCCGTGGCCTGTCCGGTCGTCCAGGAGGGCGCAGCGCTTGATCAGGTGGGGGTTGCTGAGCCCGGCCAGGGACTCGCGCAGCGCTGGGTCGGCCGCGACCAGGACGCTTTTGAGCTGGTTGATGGCCTGGGTGCGTGATTTGATCGCCGACCCTTTGGCGAGTTTGAACAGCCGGAGCATCTCCACCGGCCCGTCGCTGGTCTTCGCCACGGAGGTAGCGCGACCGGACAGGACCGCGCGGGCTGCGGCCTCGGCGTCGATGGTGTCGGTCTTGCCGTGCCGCCTTCGGGCGGCCTTGTCCGGCTGGTTGACCTCGATCACCTCCAGGCCCTCGGCATGCAGGTAGCGGGCCAGCGCTGCTCCGTAGGAGCCGGTGCATTCCACTCCCGCCCGGCGAAGGACGCCGAACGAGCGCGCCCAGGCGACGAGCTGCCGGTAGCCATCGGCGGTCGCCGCGAAACTCCGGCTGCCCAGGACGGCGCCCAGCACGGTGACCACGGCAGCGACGTGAACGTCTTTGTGGGTGTCCACTCCGACCAGGACGTCCTCTGGGACATCGGCCGGAACGTGACATGGGGGCTGGGGTTGAGTGATGCTGGGCAAGGCCGCTTGTCTCCTGATCGCCTCGGGAACGGTGGCCGTCGCCGAGCCGGGGAGCGGTCAAGACTGTGACGGTGCCTGTCGCGAAGGCCCCTATCGGGACACGATCTCCGGCCCGGCGGCAGCAAGCGCCGCTCCAAGCGATGGCCGACAGATCAAACTCAAGGCACCAGGCCAGTCGTAGCGCGGGTCAGGCCACCGCCAGGAGCGGCATCTGAACATCCTCACAGTCGTAGCGGGTGGCCAGGCCGCGGAAGCGTTTGAGCTGGTTGAAGCAGCGTTCGACGACGTTGCGGCGCCGGTAGCGGTCCCGGTCGAAACCGCAGCGGCGATGCCCCCGGCGGGCGCGAGCGGCCAGTTGGTCGCTGCGTTCGGGGATGG